>CALCUH010000163.1 GCA_937907165.1 uncultured Bacteroidales bacterium
GGGAAATTAAAGTAGGGGCAACCCTCGTGGTTGTCCATCCATTTGTGGTTACCCATCCACGTTAAATTCAGCGCAACTCGCAAAATCGTTTTTTATTGTGTCCTGTTGATAAAAAAATACTTTGATTTTTTGTTTTCCTAAATCTAGATGTTATCTTTGCATCAAAAGTGGGGGATTATGAAGAAGATATTCACTTACATATTATTGGCTTTTGCTCTGATGCAACCGGCGTTGTCTTTCGCTCAGTCCGAGAAGAACGCTCCGATTGTACGTGACGAGCAGTCTGCGGAGAAGGTGAGTGCTATTGTCGTTAGCGTCTCCGACAACTACTTGTATCTTTCCGGCGTGAAGGAGGGAACCAAGGTGGAGGTGATGAATATGTTGGGTGTCTCCGTCCTCTCTTTCGAAACTGCCAATCCGGAGGAAAAAATCGCATTGAACCTCAGAAAGGGTTTCTATGTGGTGAAGATTGAAAATATCGTTCAACGTTTTGTAATCAAATAATTTTTGTTGTGAAGCATTTTTTGCTGTCGCTCTTGTTGTTCGTCGTGGCTACGTTCTCTATGAATGCGTCGACGAAAATCAGTGTGCTCACAACCTTCCCGTGCGACAAGGAGGTTTACACTGTTTGGGGACATACCGCTGTGCTGGTCAACACGGGGAACGGATTTACTGTCTATAATTATGGCGTGTTCGATTTCTCCGACGATTTCGTTTATAAGTTCGTTTCGGGACAGACCGATTATTGCCTCGATACCGACGATATGGGCGTTACCTTGCAGGAGATCTTCTGGAAGGATTCTTACGCATATATCCAAGACTTGAACCTTACCGACGAGGAGGCGGAGCGTGTGCGCTTGGCGCTGGAGGAGAACCTCAAGCCTGAGAACCGTGTTTACCGCTATAAATTCTTCTCGGATAACTGCGCGACTCGTCCCCGCCGTCTCTTCGAACGCTGCGTGGCGGGCATCTCTTATGCGCCTGTCAACAATCAGAATAGTTACCGCGACAATATACACGAGCTTTGCGCCAACATGCCTTGGCTGCGTGTGGGCATCGATTTTTGTTTGGGGTCTGACGCCGACAAGGCGATTCCCGACTCTATGGTGACTTATTTGCCGACGGCTCTCCTGACTTGTTTGGATTCGGCTCGTATTTCCGCTCCTGACGGAAGCGTCCGTCCGCTGGTCTCCCGCAAGAATGCGCTTTGGAAACCGCAACGCGCGTCTTTCCACGAGGAGAATTTCGTCACGACTCCGATGTTCCCATGCCTTATGGTGCTGGCGGTCTCGCTCTTGGCGTTCGCCTTAGTGGTGTGGCGCTCTTCCGCGGCGTTCGCCCGAATCTGGGGTAGCCTCTTCTTCCTTGTGGTGGGGCTGATGGGCGCGCTCCTTTTCTTCCTGATTTTCATCTCTACGCACGAATGTACCTCCCCGAACTTCAACCTGATGTGGGCGAACCCTATCCATTTGGTCGTGGCGGGCGTTTTGGCGCTGGGCGCGAAGAATAAATTCGCGGAGACGACGATCTTGGTGGACGCGGGCTTCTGCCTTCTCTACCTCTTCTTGATCGCGCTGCTGCCGCAAAGCTCCTGTTGGGAATTTATATTGGTGACGTTGGCTTTGATTGTCAGCGAAATAGCTTATCTTTGGAAGGTTGATTCCGGAATTTTCGGTTTTTTAAATAAAAAATCGCTTTCGGATAAACAACCAATTAAATAAAAAAGTAAATTTGCGGTATTGATTGGAAACTATATAATTTGATACACAATGAGAACAATTAAGATGATTATCGCAGCTGCATTATTGCTATTGGCAATGAGCGCTTGCAAGCAACAACTTTGTCCCGGTTACGGTAATATGCACACTGAGGTGATTGAACTTCAACAGAATGCGTAATTTTCTTTTGAAATATATCAAATTAGTCTTGACGCTGATCATCTTGGCGGTGGTCGTGGTGTCATGTAAATCGTCGTCGTGCGGTTGCTTCTGACCGTTCGCCGCGGTTTCTTGTGGACTGATGTGTGGATTGAAGCATATATAATTAATTGAGGATTTTTTGTTTAACATAAATAATAGTTTAAAATGGTAAAAGTTGCTATTAATGGTTTCGGACGTATTGGTCGTCTTGCATTCCGTCAAATGTTTGAGGCAGATGGTTATGAAGTAGTTGCAATCAACGACTTGACTAGCCCTGCAATGTTGGCTCACCTTTTGAAGTATGATACTGCACAAGGCGGTTTCTGCGGTAAGTTCGGTGAGGGAAAACACACTGTATCTTCAACTGAGGATTCTATCATCGTTGACGGCAAAGAAATCAAGATCTCTAAAGAGGCTGACGCTAACAACTGCCCATGGGCTAAATACAATGTAGACGTTGTATTGGAATGTACTGGTTTCTACACTGCAAAAGATAAGGCACAAGCTCATATCAACGCTGGTGCAAAGAAAGTCGTTATCTCTGCTCCTGCAGGAAATGACCTTCCTACTATCGTTTTCAACGTTAACCACAAGACTTTGACTAAGAACGATAACATCATCTCAGCTGCTTCTTGTACTACTAACTGCTTGGCTCCTATGGCTGCAGCTTTGAACAAGTTCGCTCCAATTCAATCAGGTATCATGTCAACTATCCACGCTTACACTGGCGACCAAATGATTCTTGACGGTCCTCAACGTAAGGGTGATCTTCGTCGTTCTCGTGCAGGTGCGATGAACATCGTTCCTAACTCAACTGGTGCTGCTAAGGCTATCGGTTTGGTTATCCCTGAATTGAACGGTAAGTTGATCGGTTCTGCTCAACGTATCCCTACTCCAACAGGTTCTACTACTATCTTGATCGCTGTTGTTAAGGGTAAAGATATCACTAAAGAGGGTATCAACGCTGCTATGAAGGCTGCTCAAACTGAGTCTTACGGTTATACTGAGGATCAAATCGTTTCTTCCGATATCATCGGTATGAAGTTCGGTTCTTTGTTTGACGCTACTCAAACAATGGTTTCTAAGATCGACGACGATACTTACCAAGTTCAAGTCGTTTCTTGGTACGATAACGAGAACTCTTATACTTCTCAAATGGTTAGAACTATTAAGTACTTCGCAGAGAACTGCTAATTCTTAATAATCATAACTTCTAAAAGCCCGGGCTTCTGCTCGGGCTTTTTTTATGCCTGCATTTTTTTCATCCCCGCTTGCTTGACTCCTGCATGTTTTCCCTATTTTTGTATGATATTTGATAACGACGTCATTCCTCTAATGAATTATTGATTCTTATGAAAAGATTAGCTCTCCTCTTGTTGCCGCTTATGGCATCTCTCTTGTCGCTCCCTTGCTGCAACTCCGATTCGAAGGGTAAGAACAGCGCAATTGTTTCACATGACTCTAGCGCGGATGATTCTTTTGATCGCTATTCGGATTTGGATTATGAGGTGACCGATACTTTTGTCGAATGCGCTTATTTTTCTCGTGACTTGAAGATATTAACTTCTTATTATGGCGGTTGCTCGAGCTCTTATCATGTTCCTGAGGGCACTGAAATAATCGCTCCCGGGGCGTTCCGTAATACCTCTTTGAATGAGGTCGTTTTCCCAAAAGGATTGAAAAGAATTGGGGGAGCCGCTTTCTGCGAGTCGGAGGTGCGCCGAGTCGTCTTTTCGGAAGGACCCTTGGTGATTGGTGACTCCGCCTTCTTCTGGTGCTCCCATCTGAACGAGCTTGTCCTTGCGGAAGGTCTTGACTCTATTGGCCATTTGGCGTTCAGGTCTTGTGACTCTTTACTCAGTTTCAAACTGCCTGCTTCTGTCCGTTTTATTGGCGTCGAAGCCTTCCATAGTGGTTCTTTTGAGTCGGAATTTGATGAGGAGCGTCAAGAAGAGGCGCGATATGTTGAAATTCCCTCAAACTCTAAGTTGGAGAGTGTGGGGTATAAGGGGTTGAGAGGTCCCGATACCTTTTATGTCCCTAAGTATATGGATCCGACTTCCATCACTTGGGCGATAGGTCATCCTTACTTTATTGTCGACAAGAATCACCCCTCTCTGTCGAGCGAGGAGGGGGTGCTCTATAGTAAAGATAAAAAGACGTTGTTGTCGGTTCCGAGAGAAATGGAGGGCGTTTATACCATGCCTAATAGCGTGACGGCGATTGATGAAAATGCTTTTTATCAGAACGATGTGCTCGAAAAATTGGTGCTTAGTCCTAACCTTGATTCCCTTGAGGAGGAGTTCGTTATCTTTGGATCTTTCACCGCACTTCAGGACATTGTCTTGCCTAGTAAAAATGAGAAGTTTTGTACGGTGGATGGTGTGCTTTTTAATGCTGATACTACTGTTTTAATCTGCTATCCTGCCGGTAAAATGCTCAATGAGTATTGGATGCCTAAGTCGGTTCGCGAAATAGGCTATGGGGCGTTTTATGGATGTTCCACGAAAAAATTAGTTATACAAAGCGATATTAAGAAAATAGGTCCTGATGCGTTTTATGATATGAGAGAATTGGAGAGAGTCGATATCTTGGAACCTGTGGAAGATTTCATATATTCATTTGATCTTGAAGGGGAATGTAAGTGGTGCGGCAGTGTGAAGCAAGTCTATCTTCATTCCAACACGAAGGAGAATCTCCCTGAAATTGAGAGTTTCGGAGGTCAAATCTTTCTTTACGACGAATCTACGGACGGGTTTGAGGAATATCTCCGTGATGCTGAATGACGCGTGTGTGACTGTTTTTTTGCATTGTTAGGGAACGTCTCTTCCCTTTGTTTCACGCTGTTTTCTTGAGTCTCAGTCTGCTCAGACTGATGAAGCAGGCGGCCAACGCTACGGCTGATCCCGCCCAAAGTGCCGTGTGTGGTGCTTCGCTTCCGAAGAGGTGGAAGAGGAGGGCTACGAGCGTGGCGCCCGTGGTCTGTCCGATGAGGCGGGCCATGGCGAGCATGCCGCTGGCGCTTCCGCTACGGTTCATGGGAGCGGAGGTGATGAGCACGTTGTTGTTGGGCGATTGGAAGATGCCGAAGCCGAAACCGCAGCACATGAGCCGCCAGATGACGTCTCCGTAGCTTGGTTGGTCGGGTAGGAGTGCCAACGCGCCTATGCCGAAGGAGAGGAGCGCCAAGCCTATTCCGCCCAGTTTGCCTGCGTCCACCTTGCCGATGAGCGAGCCCGCCAGGGGTGCCGCGACGAGTATGGAGAGGGGCCATGCTGAGAAGAGGAGTCCGGTCTCCGATTCGGAGAGCCCGTAGGTGTTTTCGAAGAGGAAGGGGATGGAGACCATGGCGAGCATCTGCGCCGTGAACGAGGCGACGCTGGTCAGCACCGAGAGGCTGAAGAGCGGGATGCGCAGCAGGTCGACGGGCAGGAGCGGGTATTGCAGGTTGAGCTGCCGTCTCAGGTAGAGAAAGCCCACCGCAGCGCAGACGATGGCGGTGCCGATGATGGTGGAGGTGCTGAAGTCGTGCGAGAAGCCCTGCACGATGAGGATGAGCGAGCCGAAGAAGAGGGCGTTCATCACCATGTCCAGCTTAGGCACATGTCGCTCGTTGAGCCGCACCACATTGCCCGGCAAGGCTTTGATACCCATCGCGACCGCCAAGACGCCTATGGGCAGGTTGATGAGGAAGAGCCAGTGCCACGAGAGGTTCGTGAGGATGAGGGCGGCGAGGGAAGGCGCCAGCACGGAGGCGATGGCGACCAGTGTGGCGTTGAGACCGATGCCTTTGCCCAGCCACCGTTTCGGGTAGGAGAGGCGGAGGAGGGTCATGTTGATGGACATCATAGCGGAGGCGCCGACGCCCTGCAGCATACGGCTCGCCACGAGCGTGAGGAAGTCATGCGAGAAGGCGCAGGCTAATGACGCGATGGTGAAGACGGAGAGGCCGGCGAGGTAGACCCGTTTGTAGGAGAAGATCTCGCCGATGGTGGACATGGCGAGGAGGCACATGATGATGGCGAGTTGGTAGCCGTTGACGATCCAGATGGTGTCCGCTTCGGAGAGGTGCATGTTGACGGAGAGGGAAGGCAGTGCGATGTTCATGATGTTGACGTCCAGCACTGCCACGGTGACGCCCAACGACACGGTCATCACCGAGAAGATTCTGCGGGTCAAAGGGAGCCCGTCGTATTCCGTTGCTTTGCTATTGTCCATTTGCTACGCGTTTTTTAAGCTTGTATGAAAAAGTCTGCAAAGGTAGGGAATTTTGGGGAGTCTGCATTGGGTGGAATATCCAACGTGTGTTAACAATGTTAAATGATGGCGGATATGGAGGTTCGATGGTGTGCGTGATGTGTGTTGGAATATGATAGAATGATGAAATTGTTTGTTTATGGTGGGGTGGAGAATTGTAATGCAGGAATATAAGGATTTCATAATATTAAATCTTTTAAAATTAGGCGTTAGCCCAGAGCGATTTTTGAGGGATTAGTTCCCATCTACAATAGTAGAAATTAAAATTAGGCGTTAGCCAATTACAAATTCAAAGAGAATTACAAGAATCTACAATAGTAGAAATTAAAATTAGGCGTTAGCCATATCCAACATAAAGAACATTGCTTTTTATCTACAATAGTAGAAATTAAAATTAGGCGTTAGCCAGCGTCAAGCTACTTCAGAGCGAAATGATCTACAATAGTAGAAATTAAAATTAGGCGTTAGCCTTTTAATTTTTACGAAGAACCTAATAATATCTACAATAGTAGAAATTAAAATTAGGCGTTAGCCATACAAAGTTACTTACATAAGTACAAATCGATCTACAATAGTAGAAATTAAAATTAGGCGTTAGCCGAACGTAACTCTGTCCTTATATCCGCAAATCTACAATAGTAGAAATTAAAATTAGGCGTTAGCCTATGTCGAGTCGATCAGCGAAGTACAAAAAATCTACAATAGTAGAAATTAAAATTAGGCGTTAGCCTTTGTATATTAAAATTAGTACTCTCTTTATCTACAATAGTAGAAATTAAAATTAGGCGTTAGCCGTTTGATAACCGCTTCATCAGTAGAATAATCTACAATAGTAGAAATTAAAATTAGGCGTTAGCCACGTCATAGCGTCGGACGGAACGTACACATCTACAATAGTAGAAATTAAAATTAGGCGTTAGCCGACGGAACGCATACGGCTATTTTGGAGATATCTACAATAGTAGAAATTAAAATTAGGCGTTAGCCACGAATTGTATTGTCAGGGATACCTCTTATCTACAATAGTAGAAATTAAAATTAGGCGTTAGCCATAATTTGTTTCTGTTCGATTTTTGCTGATCTACAATAGTAGAAATTAAAATTAGGCGTTAGCCCAACATACGAGGTCAATTCCAGCAGTTGATCTACAATAGTAGAAATTAAAATTAGGCGTTAGCCCGTCTAACTGTTTAGCGTAATCGCTCAATCTACAATAGTAGAAATTAAAATTAGGCGTTAGCCATTTTGGAAACAACGTTATGATGTTCTCATCTACAATAGTAGAAATTAAAATTAGGCGTTAGCCAGAGCAGTCTAAATCAGTCACTATAACCATCTACAATAGTAGAAATTAAAATTAGGCGTTAGCCGAGTACTACAGCGGAGAGCATAAGAAATCTACAATAGTAGAAATTAAAATTAGGCGTTAGCCGAATTGCCCAACTGACGTTCGATTATAATCTACAATAGTAGAAATTAAAATTAGGCGTTAGCCTTTTAATTCATTCAGACAATAAAACAACATCTACAATAGTAGAAATTAAAATTAGGCGTTAGCCTTCACCGCTTATGTCTTTATAAACGTTGATCTACAATAGTAGAAATTAAAATTAGGCGTTAGCCATTTGGACAAGATTTCATAAACACAATAATCTACAATAGTAGAAATTAAAATTAGGCGTTAGCCTTGCGTTTGATAGTGAGCGCATACTTTATCTACAATAGTAGAAATTAAAATTAGGCGTTAGCCATTTTATACCTAACTTCCATGAGCTTAATCTACAATAGTAGAAATTAAAATTAGGCGTTAGCCATGAAGAAATTCAAAGACAGATACATATCTACAATAGTAGAAATTAAAATTAGGCGTTAGCCTATAACTATCTGCAAAGGTAATATAATTCCTTAGTAATCAATAATATTTCAAAGATCTTTTGCCCACTAATTATCCCCCCATAAAACATAATGATTGTTTAATGTGTTGGTAATTAAATGAGTATGACGACGTTGGCGAATGTTAAGACTTACATCTGCATCTAAAAGTATAGAATGTCTTTGTCTCGGTGAATTGCATTCCCGTATTTTATCATTGAGGAACTGTCAACATTCATAATGATAACACTATCACCGCCTCCGAATTTTGGAGAAAACTGCTTGTCTATTAAGATTTTAAGATTATCAATCATCCTATTCGTATTATTCACTTCGTATACGGAATATTGTAATCTAATTGCGCCATGTTTCTCTAACGATTTGGCAAACCTATTTCTAAGTTTGTCATCACTGATGTCATAACTTATTATAATCATTAATAAACGAAATTTGGATATTGTTCGGAAGCCTTCCCCTTCATAAATGCCCGATAATAGTTTTGAATGTATTTGAATATTTCGGTTTTATAGGGTATTAATGCGTCCATGTATACTTTGCAGTAATCTCCGATTTTATCAAGTTTTAAACGATACTCTCCTTTGTTATTGTTGAAGTCTTTCGAGGAAATCCGCTTTTTATTTATTGCCGTTCTTGTTGTATTTTCAATGATACATCTGAACGGCTCCATTAAGTCGCAGATTAGTGACTTGCGTTTAAACCATAATCGGTGGTATACGCCTACATAAATATCAAATCCGAATAATCTGACGTAGCATTCTATGAAGTTGAACAAAATGGTATACCCAAAATCAAGAGTCGCATTGACGGGGTCGGATTTTACTCTTGGTCTTCTTCCTTTCCATTCCATATCCTTGAAATAGGCAGAAAAAAAACTTTTTGCCGCCCGTCCTTCAATTCCCATAAGGCTATTGTAATCATTACATATGCTAATTGTGTCAGATAATTCCTGACAGTTATGAATCGCACATTTTATCTCAGGTGTCTTCCCTCTGATTTTATTCAGTAACGCAATCTGGTTTTGAATTTTATTGCTAACTAACGCTTTCGCTACTGTTATATCATTGGGAGAATACTCATATTGCTTTTTCCTTAATAAGAAATTTGCTTCCGCTGTGTCTGCCCAATAAAAGACTGGTCTCAAGTTTTGTTTCATGACAACAAGCGCTACACCATTTTGCTTGCATTTTTCGATTAATGGAGTAGTGATACTGATGTGACCAATGATAAAAAGGGCAAGGATTTTTTGAAAGGGGAATTTTGTAAGTGTTTTATTCCCTGATTCGTTTTCCTGTAAAAGGAGCTCCCCATTTGAAACTTTTAATGTCCTTCCCTCGAAACAATTGATTACAAAGATCGCTCTAAATTCTATGTCTTTATGTGTAAACATTTTCAGCGTCAAATTTGTCACATAAACTGCAATAGATACAGTGAATGCATTTGTTATTATTGCTTTTTATTTCTGACTCGGGATTGAAATTCTTAAATTGGTCTATAATTTTAATTAATTCGTCTTTGTCGTTGTTCGTGGGTATTTTTATAGGGATGGTTTTGTTTGTCGATATCTCATAAAAACATATCTTCTCAACTTCATAACCCATTTCTACCATGCAAAAATATTGTGCCCAAAGTTGATATATTTGTCCTTGGTATATCTGTTTGAGTTGATATTTTTTCTCGATTAGGGTTCTCTCCGCCGCTTTATATGTGTCAATCTTGCCAAACACCCCAAGTTCTTCGCTTATGATTGGCAAGGCGAGCAAAATGTTTTTTTTGTGGCTGTACACTTTTTGATCAATAGACTCGTGAGCGTTAGTTCCGTTTATTTGCGGTGATGCCTTATATATATCTTCGTCCGTACCCATATACACATTATGTAGGTATATGGAATACGGACAGAAGATGAAATCGTTAAGTTGAGAGATGCTTATGTACATTATTTGTCGAATGCTTGTACATAGTTGAGCCATTCTTTATTGGAGATGGCAAGCCTTATTTTTTCACCCTTTGGACATGCTTTTATTTGTTGGATAGACCATAATCCTTTTCGGGCGATGTTGTACGCGCCATTGGCGTCCGCATTTTCAGGAAGTGAATTTTTGCAAATCCTGCTGTCGTAGAATTCACCGTCTTTATTCATGACTGGCGATATCAAATAATCGACCTCCGATCCTGTAATGCTATTACGCATTTGTAACATGAGATGGAAGGTTTGAAGCAATCCTTCAAAGAATTTTTTGTCATTTTGACTGTTGATGGATTCCTTCAAATCGCCTGTAACGTCGACTCCGTATTCATTGAATAATTTTTTGAACTCTTCTGTAAGATTGATTTCCTGACTGTCCCATTCGCTGTTCTTTTCCGGATTCCTGAAAGTTTTTATCCTTGTTCCATGACTGCATAGGGTCCAATCTTGTCTTGTTCCTTCTGCCTTTGTGCTGAAACTTGTGTAATCTTTCACGGAAAATTCGAACCAATTTTTCTCTTTGTTGAAGCTTATCTTGCCAAATTTGTTAAAGAAGGTTTTCGATTTCTCCACGCTTTCGTAGCGTGTGTCGAATAGATTGACGAAACCTGTTGTCGGATCCATCTTACTTGTGTTCCATGCGGGAATATAGAATAGGAATCCACTTTGCTTCCCTAATTTTTGGAAGCTTGAGAATTTGTTCGTTAATTGATAAGCTTGCAATAATCCGCCTTCTTCTTCTTCCTTCACCTTTTTGTCTACCAGATAGTTCAGTTTGTCAATTAACATTTTTTCAAATTGCTGATATACAGATTTTTCGAACTTTTGCCGACCTCTCATGAACCCCATGTTCAAGTCTTCCAACACGACGATGGCGTTATACTTGATGATTAATTGCGCAATCTTGTGAATGACCTGACTCAAGTATCCTTGTTTTAATTCCTTGATATTCTCTATGGTTGCCCAATCTTGTCTTGCTTTAGTCCTGTCGCCTTCTTTCTTATCCAACAAATCATGATAGTTGGTTGAGTGCGAGAGACCATTGTATCCGATTTTTATTTCATTGAGGGTATATTGCTCTTTTATGTTACCTTCCAAATCAATAACAGACAAATACAACAAATGTCGCTCACCTCGGTCTATGCCAATGATATGTTTTATGCCGCCTTCTTTGATGAAATCATTCACTTTGTTGTTAATGTCTTTTAGGTCTGGAGCGTTGTAATTCATCGTAATCGGCACGTGAAACAGGAATTTGTCTACCGTGTACCGCTTGTCTTTTATCAAATCGTATTTGAATAGACTTTCCTTCTTTGGGTTTAACGGGTTCTTGTTTGCGACAGGTTTGTTTGCCGGATGTTTGATTGTGTTCTTCGGACTGATGCTGGATTTCCTATAGAAAACTTCCGCTTCTCCGTTTAATTTATAAACGATGTTTTTTAAATAACGGTCGTCAAAGAGCATTTTCCAGTAGAGAGTGTGCATGTTGGAAGTCCCCTTACTGTACGGGGAGAAGTCTTTGTTATACAATTGGAATAAGAAGAGTTTCCCTTCTTCTACTAATTGGTTGATATAATCAACAGAAATGTTTCTAAAAGAGATTTTATATCCTTGACTCTCTATCTCTCTGTAGAATCCGCTAATGTCTTCGTAATTTTTAGTGTCTGAAAATTTGAATCCGAATTTTTTCCAGTCTTCATGCTTTTGGATGGAGTCTTTGAAAAAGTCTATCAATTCGTGGCAAGAATTAAGATTGAATGTGTCCCCCTTTGTATGGGCGCCGCTTTGGTATATGTCTTTAATCTTTTGACTTGGATTGAAGAGAGATTTATTCTTTTCACTAAAAAAGACTTTAGGTAGCATCTTGTTTGCTCCGGGTAACAATTTGTATTCCATCTTTTCGTAACACCCTCCGTTTGATGCGAGATTTTTGTCTTCGAAAATTTTGTTACTCTTTTTATTCATTATGCCTAAGTAGAACAACCCGTCTTTTCTTAAGATGACGCTTAAATTGGCGCTTTCTTTATTTACATCCCAACCATTCAGTAGGGTCGAGTTGTTAAAATTCAACTTTATCTTTTCTTCGGAATAAGGCTTTCTTGTTAATCTGTTCCTGACTTTATTGTAAAGAGGTGTGATTTGGTCTAAAGTGTCCCACAATTGAGAAAACACAGCATAGAATTGGTCATCTTTGTCGCTCTCTTTCCCGCTTCCTAATAAAGGTTTGACGAAAAATTGTAGGCTTTTTATTGCGTCTAATAAAACTTTGATTTTTGCGACTTCTTCTTTGTCTTGTGCTAAATCCTTAGTCTCTGGATAATCTGAGTTTAACAGATCTTGGACGTTTGCGTATGCGTCTTCTATTTGCTTGAATAAATTATCTTTTTGATTGTTTTCGGTGTTGTTTGCGCCGAGTTGGGTGAAATATTGTTCTATGGATATGTTGCTTCCGTTTGAGTATTCATTCAAACATTCGTTCAAGTAATTGATTCTGAAGCTGTCGAATGATTTTAAAAATTTGTTTTTCTTCTCTTCGTAATTTTCAAAAGAGTCTTTTGCCTTCTTCGGGTTTTGTTGCTCGAATTTATGTCCGACGGCTTTAGTGATGTTTCCCCAATCCCCAAAAAGTTTTTGTGAGATTTCGGTAATTGAGGTGTCGTTCCTTACATAAATTTTGTTCAAATCATAATCTCTGAGATTCTGTAACAACTCTTTTAGCGAATGCCCGCTCTCTGTGTTGAATACATGAGCGTTTAAATCCTCATAACAATTTTCTATACTTTCTAAAAGTTCATTGTCGGAAGTGAATTCTTCGGGAAGGAAAGATATGGCATTCCTGTCGCTTAATATTTGTTTGTACAATGGCTTCATTTGGGGCAATCTCAGTTTCTTGTCCGATTGCTTTTGATTGTAGAGGTTTATTAGTTCGTTGATTCCTTGAATTTTTTCCCCGTTTTCTAAAGATTTTCCTCCTATGATTGCATTGTATACATCGATTTGAGTTTGTGTTAATGTGGTAGAAAAATATTCCAACGTAAAGAGTTCTCCAATCTCTTTCACATTAAGATATTCTTCGAAATCATTGGCGATTTGACTTAACTTTTGTTTGATTTCTGTCTGCTCCAACTTTGCGAAGCTATCTATGTTGTCGATGAACTTTGGCAGGTTCTGGTGAATGAGACGATAAGCGATGGCTGTGGATTTTTCGTCGGAAACGTACATGTTCATCCTGTTTTCGTGGAAACCTGTGAAGTAGGTGGTGAATTCATTGAATTCAGCAACTAACTCTTGGTCTACTTCTGAAGATAGAAATGATTTTAAATCCTCCTTGATTAGTTCTTTCTTGTCGATTCTATCAAATCCTTCTGTGCTTTTGAATCGTGCTGCGATTTGTTTCCTCAGATTGTCTTGTACTTTCTGAAATTTCTTTTTCTGGTTTTCGTCTCTATTCCCTAGTTTGTAATAAAAGTAATATTCTTCCAATGAATTTTCTTTCTTTTCATCTTTGAATTGTAGCTTGAAATTTTTTAAGGCATTTTCAATAAATGCTTTATGGTATTGGTCAATCAAGTTTTTAACTTTCTTGTAACTATCCGCTCTGTGTTCGTCCTGTTCTAATATACCGCTTTTTTGAATGTTTTCTAGCGTCTGTCCGATTGGCTTTAATTCAAATCGTAATGTTTTAGACAATGGGTATAGATTTGTAAATTGGCTTAATTTGCTCATGATATTTTTAGTTTTTATTTAAGTTTTTGTGTTCTGTTATTCTTTTGCAGTTGTCATTTCTTTGCTTATTACACAAATATAGTATGTTGTTAGTTTATATATCTATGAAGAGTCATTTTTTGTTTTTGAAAGCAGTACTTTTAGTTGGGTTTCCGATACTGTTTTCTTCCCCTCTCTAAACCCCGTCCCGCCCCCGGCGCCCACTTAAGCTCAAGGCTAGTTCAGGCCACACGGGGGCAGCGGACAGGTGTCTCAACAAAGTATAACTATTTCAATTCGTCTTATGGAAGATGCGGGTGTTAAACACCCTGCGTCATGTTCTTTTTCACGTATATGGTTTGCGTTTTTCATATTCCCTCCTTTGTTACGGGTTACGGTGCAAAGATAAGGAGAGGATGTCTCATTTGATGGGACAAGCGTCGAAAAATTCGAAAAAATTACAACTTGTCGTATAACTCTAATGCTAGTCTATGTTCATCCCGAACTTTTTCCGCTAAGGATTGGGGGGAAAGCACTTTCAGACGGTTCCCTCTAGAGAGCAATTGATGGATGAAGTCGTTGGTAGGTCGTAGTTCCATCTGAAAATCGGTATAGTCGTCTCCCTCCTTAATCGCCTCCTGTGAAACGTGTAGGGGAAGGTCCTTAATATAGAACCGGTCTTTCCCGAATACACGGATGACGATATGCTCCAGCGGTTCCTTCTCGTTTGTATATGCCCCGTAATACTCTTTGAAATAATCTTGGGGGTTGAAATAGGGGTCCATGTCGAAGTGTTCCTCGGTCAATTCTAGCTCCTTGAAACGATCGAAAGAGTAAAGGATGTTCCGCTCTTCCTTTTGGTCTGGGTTGTCGCTCTCTTGTCGTATATGCGCGAGCATGTACCACCGACGGGAAAAGAGTTTGATGCAATAAGGGGCCACGACCCTTTGCTTGCTCTCCTGCTCTCCGTATTTGCGGTAGGTCACTTTCACGCGAACGCTTCGTTTCATCGCCTCTATCACCTTTTTGAGGAAGTCGCCCGCGGAAGGCACACTCTCCAAGAGGATGCGCTCCTGTAGGGAAAGGCTTTCGCTGATGATGTTGTTGACCGATAGGGTGGAGATCATCCAGTTCTGCACGGTCTGCTCTTTCAACACTTCAGGGTTGGCGATGCGGTAGCGGTTGCTTTGCCTGTCGCACTCGATCTCGATGCCGAAAGTGTCGAAGATGTCGTCGCGATGACGGTTGAAGGTGGCACGAGAGAGATGAACGCCGCCGGAGAGCTCGGTGCGCTCCCATTTGTCGCTCAACTCCTTGAAAGCGATGCCGTTAGATTTGCTGATCGTGTCGAGCAGCCAGATGTACTCTTGGAATAAATTCGCTTTCATGGGACTTCTATGATTGAATGAACGCTTAAAAATACAAAATTGAAAGCAATTCACAACAAACCGAGCGAAAACTTAACCCCGTCCCGCAGCCGGCGCCCACTTAAGCTCAAGGCTAGTTCAGGCCACACGGCTGTTGCGGACAGGTGTCACAACAAATTATGGAATTTCAATTCGCCTTATGAAAGTTGCGTACTTTAAGCTTCCTTCTCCGGTTTCTGTTTCACCCTAAGGATCAGGTGAATCCGTTGCTCGTAGTGCGCCTCTGGATTCTTCTGGCTGATGCGGCATTCGAAGATGTCGCCCCAACCCATATCCATTAATACGGCTATCTGCTCGTTCTCTCCTTTCGGAAGATAGCCGATCTTGTATTCGTCGCCCGTCTCGTCGTCCCGATACTTCACCGCCACGGCGTTCGGATCGAAACGGTTCTCCGGCTCTCGCTCCAAGATGACGGCTGTGCCTATCTTAAGCGATTCCCACACTTCGGTAGCGTCGTGGTATTGACAGCCTGCCAAGTGACACTCCATGAAATATTTTTTCTGTGGTTTCATATCTCCTCCTTTTCCTTTTGTTCATGATGCAAAGAAAAAAGAAGACTGTCTCATTTGATGGGACAAGCGGCGTTTTTTTTTTTAATTAGTGGCGTGAAAGGTGTTTTTTTGCGAGAAGGTGACGGAAAAGTGTTGCGGAGAAATACGGACTGACCTTCTGGCTTTAGACCTCTGCATTATCCTCGTATCTTTCCATCGCGAGCCTGAGTTCCTCACGGATGCGCTCGACAAGGGAGGCTGGTTCCAGCACCTTCACACGGTTGCCCTTGGCGAGCAGCTGGTGGATGAAATCGATGGTGGGACGCAAGGTCATCTCGAAGTCGGTATGCTCTTCCTCCTCAGCGACCACCCGTTGCGTGACGTGCAAAGGCAGGTCCTTCATGTAGTAGCGCTCCTTCCCGTAGACTCTGAGACGGATGCGCGCTAATGGTACTTCGTCTATGGTCATCACCCCGAAAAACTCTTTGAAGAAAGCCTCCGGGTCGAATTCCGGATCCATCTCGAAATGCTCGTTGGTCTGTTCCAGCGTCTCGATACGGTCGAACGAATAGAGGAAGTAGAGATCCTTCGTCTCCTGCTTCTCCTCGATTTGTTTGCGGCGGTGCGCCAACATATACCAGCGCTGGGAGGAGAGTTTGATGCAGTAGGGGTCTACGACCAGCGGTCTGCTCGTCTCCTCGCCATATTTGTGGTAAGTCACCCGTACCCGCACGCCCTGTTTCATCGCCTCTATCACCTTTTTGAGGAAGTCGCCCGCGGAAGGCACACTCTCCAAGAGGATGCGCTCCTGTAGGGAAAGGCTTTCGCTGATGATGTTGTTGACCGATAGGGTGGAGATCATCCAGTTCTGCACGGTCTGCTCTTTCAACACTTCAGGGTTGGCGATGCGGTAGCGGTTGCTTTGCCTGTCGCACTCGATCTCGATGCCGAAAGTGTCGAAGATGTCGTCGCGATGACGGTTGAAGGTGGCACGAGAGAGATGAACGCCGCCGGAGAGCTCGGTGCGCTCCCATTTGTCGCTCAACTCCTTGAAAGCGATGCCGTTAGATTCGCTGATTGTTTCGATCAGCCAGATGTACTCTTGGAATAAATTCGCTTTCATGGGACTTCTACGTTTGAATGAATACTCAAAATTACAAAATCGAAAGCAATTCACAACCGACCCAAGTGCGTGGGACGATGTAGCCCTGCTGTTTTAGAACGCTTAAAAGTACAAAATTGAAAGCAATTGACGAGTAGAGACGTAGCGTGCAACGACTCTACTTCTTCGGCATGTAATTGGATATCCTCAGCTCATGGATGGAACTCTTTAACGTCCCGTTTTTTAGTGTGATTTCAAGCAGTGATGACTTCTGTAGGGCCATCTTGTTCTGGTCAAATATCAGGTTGCCAAGGCTATAGTAGACGGGGCAGTCGTGCCAACGCGCGGTATCCTGCACGACGTGGGGATGATGTCCGACCACAACGTCTGCTCCCGACTCTGCGAGTGACCGGGCGACGCGTTCCTGTAGTTGGTTGTGTATGGCTTCATATTCGTCGCCCCAATGCAAAATGACAACCGCTTTCGCCTCCTTGTTCGCTTTTTTATAGGCGTTGATGGCATTAGACAATTGCGATTGCCAATAGTCCGCATGTTGTTTGTTGCCTAATAGATTCGCATTGAATAGGGCTATTTTGTTCCCACCTTTCTCTATTTCGGTCGGAGAGAAGGGGTCGGGGCTGACGGGCGTTATCCCGGCGCGCGACAATGCCTCCACCGTCTGCTTATAGCCCAGTTCGCCTTGGTCAAGTGTGTGGTTGTTTTCCAGACAAGCATGGGTCACTCCGTTTTTCAGGAGACTATCGGCGAATGAAGGAATGGCTCTGAACTGATACACTTTGTGGCGAGAGGATAGGGTATCCGTCAGCGGACATTCCAAATTAATGATTGAAGCGTCCGCCGATTGAAGATCATCTCTGATTCCGTCGAAGAGTAAACTTACGCCATAGCTATCTATTATGTTTCTTATTCTACGGTCGAGCATCACGTCGCCACCGATGAGGATTTTCAATTCCTCATCAGTATGCGAAGTGCAGGACGTCGCCAATAGAGAAAAGAAGACGACGATAAAAATTGTGATTCTTTTTGTCAAAAAAACCATCCGTCTTTAAAAGATTCATCTGAATATTCTGGATCAGGGTATTCCCATCCTCTACTAGTTCTATCCCCGACATTCTGGAAGAATTTTAACCTCTTGTCTCCAGTCAAGATATAAGGAACCATCCATTCTTGACGACCTTGGTTATAATCCGTTTTCAGCAATTTTCTCCAATCGTCGTCGTTATTTCGATTCGGTAAAACAGTTAAACGATAGTCATACACAGCTCCTTCCGTAATGTATGTATGTCCATTGTTTTCCACCACAACATAGATGCTATTTACGAGTGCGAGTCCAGCGTGAAGAATGCCGTTATCTGGAGCTCCTTCTATTTGTCTTGTGTATATATCCGCGACTTTCGCTATATCCGTTAAATTGATTTTTGAATTATCGCTGAAACTCAAAGAGTTGCAGAAAGATTCGTAACTTCCTCCCGTTCCCAGATGTTCATTTATAGGTTCACCCGCCAACTCTTTTTTAGTCATCCACAGATAAAGTGCTGCTTTTTCACTTAACCAGTCATGCTTATCATCTAATTTGACTCCATTCTCCTTGAAAATCTTCTCTGTCTGATCCAGCAATTCAAGGGCTTTCTCCCAAAATTTCAAATTAGGTTCTGCGATGTCGGAGAAAAATTCAGGATCGGGAAGGTAATACTCATCTCCACCTTCTCCTGTTTCAGAACAGTCTATGGGCTGTTCTGCATATAGGATAGAGGTGTGTTTAAGTTCAGCCCAAGACGCTAAAGCGGTATTCGTGTTTTTCCTCTGCCAAGCCTCTGTCTTCATATAGTCAGGCTGGGTACCTTCATTTTGCAGAGAAACAAGAACTTCCAAATTCTTCTCATAGACAGATCTGCCGAAATATGGATAGTTGTTGAATTTAGCATGCGTTTTATCAACCATCTTGCCGTAGTCTTTCCATGCCTTTGTGGTTGGATCATAATCACCCAATAATTTGCCGGCGACAGGGTTCCCGAAGGCATATAGGAAGTCGAGCCCATTAGGGAATGGTCTTGCGCTCTCAATTTCAGGGTCGCACATCCACATCAAAACCTCCGCGTCCGGTGTGTAACGTTGCGGCATGAAATTAAGTTCCGGAATCGTGTCTGTTCTTTGCACTCTATTGAATATTCGATTGCATCTTTTGTTCTCTGCTTTCAAGTAGTCTTTGACAAGAGCAAGCTTGGACTTGTTTTTGATGTCGGCATTACTTTTTATGCCGAAATCAGAAGATAGTCTTTTGGCCAGATCCATGATGGAACAGTTGTCGATGTCGCCAATCAAATAAGTAAGCAGATTGTTCAATTGGTCCATGTTTTTCTTTAACGACGGATCTGCTCTATTGTATTGCAAAGCCATGTAAAGAGGTATCTCCAAATTATTCATGCGGTATTTGGCGTACTGTAGCCACATCATGCCTCTGAAGTACATCTTGGTGTCCGCGTTCCTTGTATAGAAACCGCGTGGTTTGAATAGGCTATAAAGCATCTGTTCATTAAGAAATCCAGAAAAGTTAATGTCCTTCTCTTGGTCTATTTCCGACATCTCATTATTGTAAATTTTCATCAATTTCGCAGGCAGGATTGTTTTATCCACGCTTGCGGAACTATCATTTTCGCTTCTGGGAAGCGTGTTGAACAATCTGTTCGCGATTGCGTAGTAGACTACAACATGCTCCACCACCGGGCGGATGTTCTCGTCTGTACAGGTTTCCAATTCTTTTAAGCTCTGTTTGAACATGGCGCTTACGAAATTCCTGACATCCGGAAGGATTTTCGTTTCTTCCACATGTAGAATAAGCCATGCCAAATAAGCGTTATAAGCCGATAAGTATAGGTCGGTAGTGATATAATGGGGCATGTTGTGATAGAATTCGTAGGGATTATACATCTGTTCGGCTTTGGTCTCCGATATGCAGAAATTATCCCTGCTAAGCAGGGAATAGGCGGATGTGTTTGAGAGATCTATGTAGTTCAGGTTTTCTGCCAAATCCACATTGAGAAGGTACAACCCGTTGTTTTTGACGTAGCGTTTTTGCTTCCTTTTCTCAATCTCCTCGTCCACGCGCTTAACAAACGCGGACTCCTTTTCGTTCAATTTAATCAAATCATATGTCTTGGGATAATCTTTCTCCCAAAGAATCCAATATTCGCTTCTTCTCGGCGTCTCCTCCCTTTGGTCGTCCGCAAGTTTTTTAGCGATAGGTTTTATTATATCGAGATAAGAACCGATGGAATTGAATTTTTCGAACAAGTCACCCTCCTTAAACCATTGGCCGTGTTGGGCATAAGGAATACTACGAAGCACGCGTAAATCTTCGTAATATAAACTATCGAAGTGTAAACTTCCGATGATTGAGTCATAGTTGATATGTTTGAATAAGCTGTCCAGATTGAACGATAATCCGCAAGTGCCATTTTGGGCGGCATAATCTTTCAGGGCATCGTGATCCCAATCGAATGCGGCACTCTTAATTAAGGTGCTGTCAATGAGTTTAATCGTTTCTGACTCTTCGGTCTTTTCGCTTGAAGCCAATGCCGACTCGTCATTTCCGTTTGACGTCGATCCATCTGCCGTTTTTCCTCCGTCAGAAGCACAACTTGCGAGTGATAGGCCCAACAAGAACAAGAGGCCTTTTAAGATGGTTTTATAGTTCATGTTCATATATAGTAGATATTTGATTATCGTAAAAACCTTTTAAGTCTTAACCCGAATTTGTGGAGCTTGTATTCGCTCTCATGCATTACTCCATTCTGGTCTTTCTCGTATGTGTGGACAAGTGCTGGAGTGCTATCGTTTTCTATATGGAAATCCTCTATTCTGAACATCATCTTGGAGCCCATCCACAATCTGATGATAGCCTGTCCGTTGGCGATTCGGTAGAGAAAGAGGCGTTTCTCCATGATGGGATCGTACTTTGTCGTCTTGATCACGCCCACGGCGATTTCCGGCACGCCGTCGCCGTCGAGGTCCCCGTGGTCAAACTGGTAAATCTTCCAAGGGAGAATCATCTTGGACAACTCTTTGCCGTTCTCTGTCAGAATCAGGGCGTGCAGACTGTCGTTCTTGTGTTCGAGCCGAACCGTCTTGCCCTCCCATTCGAAGCTGTCCTCTCCGTGCTTCGGATCGGTGGATTGACCGCACGAAGCCAGCATCACAACCAACGTAATTATTGTCAAATAAAAGAGTTTCATTGTGTCTTTTCTTATCTTTCGTATGACAAAAATAATAAAATTTGTAGATGGTTGTCGTGTTGTTTTTATTTACGTATCACCATTCGTTTTTTTTTCCTCGCAATCCCTGTCGGTCGTCTAACGGACAAACAACAGAATCTTTCCATCTATTCGTCGACCGGCGCGCTGATTTATCGTGCGTATGGTGACTGCGAATATACGTTTGATGAGAAGGGAGCCTATTTAGTGCAGATCGGTATGGAAGCCTTGAAGGTTTTGCGTTAAGGTTGACTGCTTTATATCTTATGGATAATGTCCGAAGAGGCTTTTTTCAGGAAGCCTCTTCGGACAATTTTTTATAATGTTCTGAGCGCCTCCGCCACGCAACCTTTGTAGTCGCCTAACTTCTTGCACTTCAGAATTTTCTTTCTGGACTTGTGGTCCAACTCAGGCAGAAGGTATTCCCAGAAGGAGGTGAGCTTTTGCACCAATTGTGCCTCGCCGCCTTTCAGCGCCTCCGCATAACCAGTCTCCAAATCCTCCATGAAGTTTTTTATCAATTCAATCCTTTTCTTCCCGGTATAGGGCTTCCCGTTGACGCACTCGTCCGCCAAGCATGGGTTTTGTAGCAATCCGCGTCCGATCATGACGCCGGAGAGGGCGGGGAAGCGTTCTGCGACCTTCTGCGCTCCTTCAAGGCTGGTCACCTCGCCGTTGAACACGATAGACGTCTGACAAGCCCCTAAGAAGGCTTGGAAGCCCTCCATGTCCAATTCTCCCTTGTACTGTTCCTTGCCTATGCGCGGATGCAGGGTGATGTGGGAGAGTCTCGCTCCGTTGAACAAGGGAAGCAACGCCTCCATCTCGCCTTTGTCGTTCATGCCCAGACGTGTCTTCACGGAGAAGAGGATGTCGGGGAATTCCTTCAGCGTGTTCAGCACCTCCTCGACCTTGTCGGGGCAAGCGAGAATACCAGCGCCCTTTTGTTTCTTCGCGATCATCGGGAAGGGACAGCCGAAGTTGACGTCCACTCGTTTGTAGCCGAGCTCCGCGATTTTGTTCACTAAGATGCGGACCTCCTCCGCACTGTTGCCGATGATTTGCGGCACCAGCCTGCTTTGCTCGAAGAGCGTAGGATTGCGTTCGGGGTTGATATCCTTCTGGTCGTGCCAGCGCATCTCGCCCTTCTCCACACGGCAGAAGGGAGTAAAGTATGTGGCGATGCCTGCGAAATGTTTAGCGTGCGTCTCACGGAAGACGGCGTCGGTGTAGCCCTGCAACGGGGCGAAAAGGTATTGCATGATTCCAAAAAATTTATGACGCGAAGATAAAAATGAATTAAGAATTAAGAGTTAAGAATTAAGAATTAAGAATTAAGAATTAAGAGTTAAGAATTCCCGTTATAAAAAAAGAAGGGATGCCCGAGTGGACATCCCCATCTTCAATATAAAAAGCATTTAGACAATTACTTGTTGTTGAGTTGAGCGTCGATGACAGCGATGGTCGTCATGTTGACGATGTCGCGTACAGAAGCCTCAACGTCGAGCACGTGAACAGGTTTCTTGAGACCCATTTGAACAGGACCTACGCTCTCGGCCATGCCCATCTGCATCAACATGCGGTAAGCGATGTTAGCGGAGTTGAGGCAAGGGAAGATCATGGTGTTGACGTCCATGCCGTCGATCTTGCTGAATGGGAACTTCTCGTGGCGGAGCTTCTTGTCCAAAGCGAAGTTGACTTGCATCTCACCATCGACCAAAATCTCAGGGTGGTTCTTATGCAAAGACTCGACAGCCTCGTGTACGATGCAAGGGTTACCCGTCGTATCGGCGCCGAAGTTAGAGTAAGACAACATAGCCATGACAGGATGTTCGTTGAACAATTTAACCGTTTGGTTCGTCAAAGTAGCGATCTCAGCCAAAGTCTCAGCGCTTGGAGAGTCGTTCATCAAGGTATCTGCCATGAAGTAGACGCCCTTAGAAGTGTTCAATATGTTCAAAGCGGCGATGTTGCTGATGCCCTCACGCATGCCGATGATGTCCATGGCAGGTTTGATAGCCTCCATGTAGCGGGTGTAAGAACCGGTGATCATAGCGTCAGCCTCACCCATCTCCACCATCATGGCGCCGAAGTAGTTGCGGTCGTACATCTTCTCGTTAGCCTCGGAGTAAGTGTAACCATTACGAGCCAATTTCTCGGAGAGATACTTAGCGTAGCGGTTGCGGCGAGCCTCTTCACGGTCGTGGCGGAGGTTGATGATTTCGATGCCTTCGATGTCGATGCCGTTCTCTTTAGCGATCTTAGCGATTCTTTCCTCGTTGCCCAACAAGATAGGAATACAGATGCCTTCCTTCTTCGTTGTGGAAGCAGCTTGGAGCGTGTTAGCCGTGTTAGCCTCCGTGAAGACCACACGTTTAGGGTTAGCCTTAGCGGCCTCGGTCAAAGAACCGATGAGCGTGTTGTCCAATCCCATGCGGGCGCGGAGCTCGTTCTTGTATTCGTTCCAGTTGGTGATTTGCTTGCGGGCAACGCCAGACTCCATAGCAGCCTTAGCAACGGCAGGAGCGACAGTCTCGAGCAAACGAGGGTCGAATGCTGTAGGGATGATGTACTCAGGACCGAATTTCATCTTCTTGTTTCCGTAAGCGACGGAAACAGCCTCAGGAACCGGTTGTTTAGCCAACTCCGCCAAAGCGCGGACAGCGGCCAGCTTCATCTCCTCGTTGATAGCCTTAGCGTGGGTATCCAAGGCGCCGCGGAAGATGTAAGGGAAACCGAGTACGTTGTTGATTTGGTTCGGATAGTCTGAACGACCCGTACCGAAGATGATGTCAGGACGGGATGCCTTAGCGTCCTCGTAAGAAATCTCAGGAGTAGGGTTGGCCAAAGCGAATACGATAGGGTTCTTCGCCATGCTGCGAACCATGTCTTGGCTCAAAACGTTACCCTTGGACAAGCCCAAGAATACGTCGGCGTCCTTGACAGCCTCAGCCAAAGTCGTGATGTCACGGCTGGTAGCGAAAGGCTTCTTACGGTCGTTCAAGTCCGTTCTCTTCGTGTTGATGACACCCTTGGAGTCGCACATTACGATGTTCTCCAATCTAGCGCCCAACGCCATATATAATTTCGTGCAAGAGTTGGCGGCAGCGCCAGCTCCGTTTACGACGATCTTCACATCCTCGATTTTCTTGCCCACCAATTCCAAAGCGTTGACCAACGCGGCGGAAGAGATGATGGCGGTACCGTGTTGGTCGTCATGCATCAACGGAATATCCAACTCAGCTTTCAGACGGTCCTCGATTTCGAAGCACTCAGGAGCTTTGATGTCCTCCAAGTTGATACCTCCGAATGTAGGAGCGATCGCTTTGACAGTCTGGCAGAACTTGTCGATGTCCTTCTCGTTCACCTCGATGTCGAACACATCCACGTCAGCGAAGATCTTGAACAAGAGTCCTTTACCTTCCATAACTGGCTTTCCAGCCTCGGCGCCTATGTCGCCAAGACCCAAAACGGCGGTACCGTTGGAGATCACAGCCACCAAGTTTCCTTTGGCGGTGTAATCGTAAGCCTTCTGTTGGTCTTTTTGAATCTCCAAGCATGGCTCAGCCACACCTGGTGAGTAAGCCAACGCCAAATCTCTTTGGGTAGCTGTCGGCTTGGTTGGAACTACTTGGACCTTACCCGGTCTTCCTTCCGCGTGATATTTTAACGCGTCTGATAATTTTTTTTCGTCACTCATATATCTCAGAAATTATGTTTTTCAACATATTTTTATTTTCGATGCAAAGATAGTAAAAATATCTTTTCCGACCTAATCACTTCCTTTTTTATGTTAAAAAATGCTATTTATTTACAAAATGTAATGTGTTTGTGTTGTTTTTATGATAAAATGCGCTCTGATTGTGCCTTTTTTTACGGAAGGGAATATTTATTGTGTCATTGTGATTCATTTTGTAAGGAACTAATCCTCTATTTTATGGTGTAACCTCACTATAGAGGAAATCGGCGAAGTGGATTTTCCCCTTTAGTTGAGTGACATTGATAGTTATAGCGAAGGCTCCGTCGTTTAGTTAGACGGAGTCTTCCTTCGTCGTTTTATTATTTTTTCTTTTTGGGATTGGCAGGAAACCAACCTTTTTTCACCCGTTCCTCTTGCTCGAACAATTCCAGTATGGACCAAAAGCAGCAGAATGCTAACACTCCTACGATAGAGGAGGTTACAAGGTTATCTATCATTAAGGAGATGATGGAAAATAGGATTCCGGCAAGGGCGAATACCCACCAGCATTTTTTGCCGATATAATATTCCGCTTTGATGACGATGGGATGGAAAGCGCCGATAAGGATAAAGGCGGCGGCTCCAAGGATGATTCCAGACCAGTTCATGATTTTGTATTATTCAATAATTGATAAAAATGTTAAGCGAAAAATCTTAGAAGCTGTTTAAATTTTTTTATTGGAGATTTTCATGAATTTTTAAACAGCTTCTTAATGTCTCCGTTTGGGCGGAATCGTTATTATTTGAACAACAATTCGCAATCCATCGTCTCTTTCGCATCGGTAAGATGAACGGACGTTGTGATTAATTTGCGATCGGTGAATGTCCATTTTTCTTTGGGATCTTCCGTGTTATTAACCACTGAATAGTCTAATGAAGAATATTGTTCACCTGACATGGAGCACGTTCCGTTTCCTGAAAAGTGTAACGTGTAACAATTGGATTTATTGCTATATCCGATAGTGAATGTCCCTTGTATATTATGCTGTGCGGTGTATTCTTTTAACATACAGTCGGGAATTTCAACGCTTTGTCCGGTCGTCAATGCCCATAAAGCGTCGAAACAATCGGCTTCGCTTAGTGGATTATGATATTCGGTGGTCGCCTTGATGGTGAAGGTTCCGGAACCTGTGTGGTTCAAGACGTCGACGTTCCCTTTGATAGAAACGCCCTCGTCCGATATGCTGAACGAACCGTCGTTTGCGGGTGAAATGTTTCGGCACTCTGCCAACGCATCTTTTATACCGTCCCATAACCGCACGGAATCCATTGTGAGTAGGTGAGCCTGCTTCCCGTTTTCGTCAAGGGCGTAGGCTGGATTAATGTCAAAGTTCCAACCGTCTTCGGCAGGAATCTCGATGCCGCCGTTGGCGAGATCAATCTCCGCCACAATCTTATTCCCGCTATAATCCATGGTGAAAGGATAACGGAACAGTTCTTCGTCGTCAGCGGAAACTAAGACGAGTTCGGGGCTAAATCCGGCGTCGGTGTAGGCGAATACACGATACTGAATGGTTCCTTTCCCCATAGAGTCGAGTGTGCATTGCCACAATTCAGGGTCGGTTATGTCCTCGCTTATGGAGGCGAATTTCATCGTTTGCCCCGCATGTTCCGATTTTTCTTTCGCGTCGCTGTCGCTTATGCGTATGGTTACAATGGTGTTCATCAGTTTGCAATAATCGTCGAAACGCATGATGGCTTCGTCGTAGGCTTCGTTCTCCTTATGGTTTTTGATGCTTTGGAAGACGCTGACCAAGGTGCCGTTGTAAAGGTTCGCTCGTAGTTCGTTTGACAATTCGCTTTTTATGTTGGCGTTCAATCCTCCGCTGTAGGTGAACCCCATGTTTGTCGCTTCGTCCGTGCAAATGGCTTGCGCATCCTCGTTGTCCCAATATTCCCAGCAGTAAGCCGTAACCATGGAATCGATGACATTTTTCATGCCGGCTTCATCCAAATCGGTGCGTGAGAAGATAGGGTAAATGGCTTTGTACCAATCCACTGCGGTACGGAATCCTCGCCCTTCTCCGGGATTGACGGCATACCGTCCCGCCTTGCTGTAATAGTAGTTGAAAGCGGCCTTGTACAAGTCTTTGCGTCCGCTCCAAGCCTCTTCCGCAAAACGGTTGATCGCATAGTCGATGAATGCCACGGAAGCCATGGATGCGCTCATCACTTTTGATGACAGTGCGTTGCTGAGTGCCGATGTCGCCTGTCCTAACATAATCTTCAAGGTTCCGCCCGCCACCAATTCGTCGTTGCGTTGGTAGGACGCTCGCGCCACTTGATAGACGCTAAGGGCGGTTCCAAAATACCCAAGGTTCTCGCTGAACTTATCGAGAAATTCGCTTTCAAAGCCGAACCCTTTCAAAGCATTGAACGTGAAATCGTTGCCTAGTTGCAGTGCGGTGCTGGCGTCGTTGGCGTAGAGATCTGCGGCTGCGAACAACGGATCTGGGGCTGTTGCTATGCTTTGCAGGTTGCGTGCCACTTCGGAAAGGTCAGTGTCGCTTCCCGGTAAATAATTGGCGATTAAACGTGCTTCACGCGTGTTACGTTTGTCGATGGTGAACGCTCCGAAGGTCGATAAGTGATTGGTGCTAATGACCAATTCGTTTGTCGTAATGTCA
>CALCUH010000164.1 GCA_937907165.1 uncultured Bacteroidales bacterium
TGGGCCTTCCGGGTTTGGGATCCTTTGGGCTATTTCCACACTACCTCCGCGTTCACCTGTCTGTTTCGGCTCCAGTGTCTTTGCTTTTATGGATTTTCCACTCCGCTTAACGCCTTTCTTCCCATCTGACCACTGCCGTCACTTCTCTCCTCCCTGTTTCCCTCCGGGTATTTTCCATATCAAAAATTGGAGGCGAAGTCATACACAATTATTTTCCGTTACAAAGATAGTTCGCAGTTTCATGGTTCGCTTATTCGCCCGCAAATAGGCTCTTCCCATAAATCTTCCTTTTTATTCCGTGCCTTCAAAAAAGAGTATTTCTGGTGTTCTCTTTGCCGCCATCCCCCTGCTGATCTTTGATCGTACCGTAAAATTGATTGTTTAACTTCTAATTTTTAATGATATGAAAAATTTTCAAAACAGTTTCAAAGTTTCAGGCTATGTGGGTTTCTCAGAGGTTAAGGCGTTCCCTAACGCGAGTGTGTGCAGATTCTCCATCTCGGTCAGCAAGTATGACAAGGAGACTTCCGAAAGGACAACGGCTTTTATGAGTGCAGAGTCTTGGAAATCGAACGCCGAATCGGATCAGTTCCAAACCCTTGCGAAAGGCAACCTGGTGACTCTCGAAGGATTCTTCAAGCCAGAGGAGTGGACCGACAAGGACGGTCAGAAGCAAAGCAAAATCGTCTTGGTGGCTACAAAGTTCTATCCAATCGAAGATAAGTAATAACGTCTAACTCGGAAGTTCCCTTCGGGGAGCTTCCGTAAAACAAATAAATCTTCTAAATAACCTTTTAAAACTTTTAAATTATGGCACTTTCAAAAGACCAACTTTCGCAACAAGCAAAGAATTCGTTAGACCTCTATGCAGGTGGCGATGAGAGTAAGATCAAGCAACTTCTACGTTTCCAAAGATCATCCGTCGTGAACGAACTGATGGAATTCACCGGTTCCCACAACATGGATGACTTGGCGTTACGTTTAAAACTGAGAATGTACTAACCGATTTCTAACCAGGAGGCCCCGAAAGGGGCTTCCACAATTCAGAGCATTATGTTCAATCTTACAATCATCTGCGAAAATACGGTTGTCTTAAACGCATCGTTTGACGATTACCAAATGCTTGAACTGGTTCTCTCGATGTACGAGATCAGATATAAGGACAGCATTTACTCTCAATACGAGAAAGTTCAGAAAGGCAACTATAGCATTGCCACATTTACTTCCTTCACGGAATCTCTTCGTGGCAGCGATTGATGCCAATAAAAATTATACCCGCTTAACGCGGGCATACTAGATCTTCGCTCCTTCACAAGCTCTTGAACCTATATGTTTTCTAAAAGACATGCGAATATAGTAATTCTTTATGTCCCGATAGGTTGCGATAGCATCAGGGCTTATATCTCTTATCATCCATTGACCAATAATGTCCCAGGAACTCCTCCACATTGTATCTTTCGGGAGACGACTTGAACTGGAATCCGCTTGAACCTATCGGTTTCCAGTCGTTCCTCTCCTCCTCGGAGAGGTCCCGTATAGCCGGGAAGAGCGTCAACGGGGATTCCAACACCCTGCCATCACGCATGGATATCCGGATCCTGTCCTTGTCCGGAAAGGTTATGTCCGTTATGGCCACCGCCTGATTGTAATAACCGACTGGAGTTACAGGATGCTTGAGTTTATAGTTAAATATGCGACCTTTCTTAGGAACGTAATCGGGATTTTCCTCGAAGAACTGCTCGACATATCGAAGAGCAAGCTTACGGGCCACGTTGACGGCTCCCTCCTCGTAAATCTCATGCAAGGCATCCTCGATGTCTATGATTTCATAATCAACGTCAACGCACCCAAACCTCGATTTTAAGCCGAATTCCATTTCCCATGTCCAATATTCATGATATATCCGCAAAAGATATTGGAATCCATTATAGGACACGGTAATCTCAGAATTGTAGAATCTATCATTATCATCTACCTCGCTCCATTTACTCTCTTTAATAATTTTCATATCCGCTTTTATGTCAATCCGTTTTCTCCCCAAAATTAGTGAATTCCACAACATACGCAACATGACGGGACGATGCATACGACTTTAATTCCAACAGATGCGCCATCTTCGAACCTATAATGCATTTGCGTAAGGATTTTAACGCCGAATTACCGAATAGTTTCGTTACTTTTGCGCGGCAAGTCCATTATCCACAATTATATTATTAATTAGTTCTATTGTTTTCGGGAATCGGATCTTGGGCTTGCTTATTTAAACTAGAAAAAACGTATCAAATCTGTTCACTTTCCTTTTACCGAAAATTTTCCTCCCCCAAACCCTTTGCTTTCCAAGAATTAGTATTATCTTTGCGTAATACTACTAGTAGTAATACTACTGAACAAAATAATAATTAATAAGAATAAATATATAATCAGAATTAATGATTATAATTAATGATTGCTTGTAAATATGTTTTAGATATTTTTCCAAGTTCTATATCTAATAATTTTCTTCTTTCTTTTGGTGATTGATTAAATAATTCTAAATCTGATGGTTTAAATAATATAGCA
>CALCUH010000165.1 GCA_937907165.1 uncultured Bacteroidales bacterium
TAATTCTTAATTCTTAATTCTTAATTCTTAATTCTTAATTCTTAATTCTTAATTATATTTTGATAGTCCATATGTTTTTATATTTTTGCATAGGACATATTACCTATCATGAAAAACAACGCACATATCATAGATAGAAGCGGGCATAGAATATGCAAGGCAATAATATTAGTCATTCTACTCCCCTTCTCCTCCATATTCGCCTCATCGCAGGAATATGGAAGGTTCGAGCATTTCAGCACAAGCGACGGGCTCATCTCCGACCGTATATACTCCATCGCATGCGACACAAACGGATTCCTTTGGCTAGCGACAGATTACGGATTCGACCGTTTCGACGGAAAAGAATTCAAGCACCATTTGAAAGCGGACTACCCCGCCCTGAGCCGAGAAGACGTACTAATCTCCTTCGTGGGAGACGATAACAACGTCTACCTCGGAGGCTACTACGGATTGCTCGCGGAATATGACCAAGAGGGAGACTCGATCATCAATCAAATGCCCCCCATCTACAAAACGACCAAATACGAAGAGACGGAAGGATTCTACAAATCAGACGACGGAAGAACCTTCGCCCTGACGACGGGAGGCATATTCCCATACGACCCCACCACAAAAACATTCACCAGCGACGCCGCCATCTACCAAAGCACAAAAGAGACCTACATCAAAAGTTTGTATATCGACAAATACGGCAGATATTGGGTAGGTTCTTTGGACAAATATTACGTTTACGACAAAGAGGGCAAACTAATCGTGGCTTGCGACCCGCCGGCGGACGGATGCGGATTCATTTCGAACATTCTGCCCATCAACGACCACCAGATTCTCATCACCGCCCAAACCCACGAGCTGTGGATCTTCGACATCAACGACACCATCGGGAAGCCAACCATCTTTCAAGCGCCGTTCGGCAACACAATTAAAGTATTGAAAGACAAAAACAACAGATACTGGTTCGCCACAGACGGATTCGGGCTTTGGTACACAGACGAGGAAATCACCCCCGACGTGAAGTTCCATAACATCGTGCCATATAACTCACAAGGTACCGAAATCAGGAAAATATATAGCATGGCGACCGACCTCGAAGGAAACCTTTGGTTCGGAACGAGAAACTCAGGCATCTGGTGTTATAGAGGCAATGAAATGACGAGCATCGCATTCTCGAAAAATTACGGATTCCCGAAAGTCGCTTGCACAGCAATAGCAGAAGACAAGAAAGGGAATTTGATAATCTGCTCCGACGGATGCGGAATCTACTACATATCGCCGGATTTCAAAAAGATGGAACTCGTCGAACTAGAGAACAACAACGTATGCTCCGTAGTAGTGAAAGAGAACGGTGACCTTGTGGTTCCGACATGGGGCGGCGGAATATTCAACGTGGTCGGAGACAACAAAAACGTCACACACGAGAACCTCACAGGCATACACCAAGCCAGCAGATGCTATTTCGGCGTCAATAAATTCGGAGACAACCTATACGCCTGCTCGGCAGGAGACGGGCTATACCACAAAAAAGGAGAAGAGCCGTGGAAAAAGATCACGCTTCAAAACGACACCATAGAACCCGACAAATGGATCTTTAAGGCGATAGAAGAGAAAGATGGCACCGTATGGATATTGACAACCACGGCACTTTGGAGAATCCGCAACGAAAAAAGCAAACTAATCACCAGAGGAGATAATTTTCCCCAAGCTAATGCCACCATCACCATTTTGGACGGCATTTGCGATTCTGACGGCAACTTCATAGCGGCAACCGACAAAGGTATCGTCCAAGTGCCTTCCGGGAAAGACACCTTCGAATTGTTGGACTACATTCCCTCCTACAGTTACCACAGTATCATCAACGACGACAACGGACATCTTTGGGCTTCCGGGAACAATGGTATAGCGGAAATAAACACGCGCGACAAATCGTGCAGACTGCTGACAGACAGCAGAAACGACATATCCCTGCACAACTTCATATACAGAAGCGGATTCAAGGACAGCCAAGGCAAAATTCATTTCGGAACAGACGACGGATTCGTCTCCCTCGACCCCGCACACTTAAGCATAGACTCGGTCATACCCTATCTCTCCTTCTCAGACCTCTACATCGGAAGCGAAAAAATAAATAGAGGACAAGGACCACTTAACGCACACAACCTCGGAGAAGGCACGCTCACACTCGATCACGGGCAAACGGACATCACCATCCTCTACGACGCCATCGACTACACCGAATTCGACCCGTTGCAATACAAATACAAGCTCAGCGGATTGAAAGAGGAATGGACACCCGTAAAAGGACCTAAATCAATACACTTCTCCCACATTCCGGCAGGGCACTACCAATTGGTCGTGGAAGCCTTCCGAAACAACAAAGACTGCGCGCCGAAACAGATAACCGTCGACATCGTCGTGCTACCGCCATGGTGGGAATCCCTTTGGTTCAGAATCGTGATGTCGATCATCATCACCCTCATCGTCGGCAGTCTCATCCTGTTACGCATCAAACGACTGATGAACGCGAAGAATGAGTTGGAGCAGAGAGTGAACGAACGCACATCCGAACTGAAAGAAGCCCTCAATGACAAAGACAGGCTCATCTCCGTCGTGGCGCACGACCTGAAAAACCCGATGTTCGCCATCGTCGGCGCCTTGGAAAACCTGACAAGGAAAGGAAGCCAACTCGACGAGCAAGAACGGAAGAGAATCGAGGAAAGCACCTACGACTCCGCCAAGACATTGCAGAACGAAATGCTGAAAATACTCGATTGGGCGCAATCCAAAAAAGAGGACATCACCTGTCATCCGACAGACGTAGACATCCAATCCACAGTCCAGAACGTCACCCTACTGCTCAGAAACGTCATGGAGAAGAAGCAGATCAACCTGACGACAGACATCCACCTCACCCATCTGGCATTCGTCGATTCACGAATGATGGAAGCCGTCATCCGCAACCTGCTAAGCAACGCCATCAAATTCACACCAGCAGAAGGCTCCATCTCCATTCTATCATGGATGGACAACAAGAACATAAAAATAGCCGTAAAAGACACGGGTGTCGGCATGAACGAAGAACAATTGGCGACGCTCAAAGCAGGCAAATCCACGAAATCGACCCAAGGAACCGAAAGCGAGAGTGGGAACGGACTAGGTTACGGCATCTGCAGGAACTACATTCTGAGGAACAACGGAACAATAGACATGGAAAGCAAACTTGGAGAAGGGACCACCATCACCATCACGCTCCCATCCTCAGAACGAAAGATAGAAATCAAAGAAGAATACAGGATACAAGGAGCCAAATCAACAGAAGACTACTCAATTCTGACAGGCAACACTGCCCTCATCGTAGACGACAACCCGCTCATCTGCGACAATCTGAAGACGCTTTTGAGCGCCCATCTGAACGTACTCACCGCCAACAACGGAAAGGAAGCACTGAAAATCGCAGAAGAACAAATGCCGGACATTATCCTCAGCGACGTGGAGATGCCAATCATGAACGGAATCGAGATGAGCAGAATCATCGAGCAAACCGATGAGGTCTCCCACATACCACTATTGTTCCTCTCCGCAAGGAACGAAGATTCAGACAGACTATTAGGACTCAAAAGCGGAGCCGTAGACTACATACCGAAGCCTTTCAGTCCGGAAGAGCTATTGCTGAAAGTATGCAACATCCTGATGATGAGGCAGAAACAGCAACAATTCCTACTCAGCAAAATGATGGAACAACGAAGCGAGTCAGGAGAAACGGGGAACGGAGAGGAGCAAACAAACGGAGAAGCGACCGGCACACAGAAGGTCAACCCGTTCGTCAAACAAATGCTCGAAGTAATCGAAAAGCGATTCACGGAAAGCACCCTAACCGTAGAAGACATCGCCCAAGACATGTGTCTCAGCAAGTCCACCCTAACAAGGCGGACCAACTCCATCATAGGCAAGACGCCGCTCGAAATACTCAACGAGTACAGACTCAACGAAGCCATGAGAAGATTGAAAGAAGCCGATAGCGAGACACAAATCAGCGACATCGCCTACAACATAGGATTCAGCGACCCCGCCTACTTCAGCAGAAGATTCAGGGAACACTTCGGATTGAAGCCATCACAAATCATAAAAAAATCTTAAAAAAAGTACAAAAACCAAAAATAACTTACCTTTGCAAAGCAAAAGTGAGGAAATGAAAAATTTAATCATAGACCAAGGCAATTCGTCCAGTAAGGTAAGCATATTTGAAGGCGACGACATACTCTTTTCGCAGCGATACGAAAAGCTTACCGTTGACGACCTAAAGGGAATCAAGGAAGAGCAAGGTTGGGAGGCAGCCATCCTCTCCTCCGTAGTGGGCGAAGACGATGTTTTAAACGAATGGATCACAATCCATTCGGACAAATTCGTAAAGTTAGACCACACCACCCCCCTACCCATAGGCAATCTATACAAGACACCCAATACATTAGGGAAAGACAGAATAGCCGTCTGCGTAGGCGCCAATTACCTACAGCCCAATCAAAATCTACTAGTGATTGACGCAGGCACAGCCATCACCTACGACATCGTGAACGCCGAGAACAACTATGTGGGAGGGAACATCTCATTAGGCTTAGACATGCGATTCAAAGCATTGAACACTTTCACGAAAAAACTTCCGCTCGTTCTGAAAGAAGAAGAAGTTCCGCTCACAGGAAGAGAGACAAAAGAAGCGATTGTTTCGGGCGTGACGAATGGTCTAACCTACGAAATAGACGGATTTATCGACGCCTACAAAACCACATACCCTAAACTTTTAGTGTTTTTAACAGGCGGGAATGCAAAATATTTTGAAAAAAGGATAAAAAACCGCACCTTTGTAGTTCAAAACTTATTATCAATCGGATTAAACCGAATTCTTTGCTACAGATGATCAAGAGAATCGCAACAATAGGAATATTCATAGGCGGCATGGTGCTCAACATCACCGCACAAAACAATACAAGCTCACCCTACACACGTTACGGATACGGAGATATCATGGAATCCGGCTATGGGCAAAGCACCACGATGGGAGGTTTATCCGTAGGACTTCGCTCCTCCCTTTTCACCAATCCGGGGAACCCGGCATCCTACACCGCCATCGACTCCCTCAATTTTAGGATTGAGGCAGGTGTGAGCTGCACACTCAGCAAATATTCGGACGGAGAACAAAGTTCAAAAGAATCTGCCGGCAACCTAGAATACCTCGCATTCCACTTTCCCATCAAAAAATGGTTGGCGACCAGCATAGGCATTCGTCCCTATTCCGTAGTTGGGTACGACAACACCTACGCCATCACGGAAAAAACGAACATGACAAACGACACGTTAGTCAGTCAATACGAATACTACGGACAGGGAGGAGTCAACCAACTCTATTTAGGTATCGGTCTACGTCCATTCAACGCCATCTCTATCGGAGCAAACTTGTTATACCACTTCGGCACAATGGAGCACAATAGCCTAGTATCGTTCAACAAAGACTACATTTACCCGACGCAACAAAGGCAAAAAATCAAGGTGAATGACCTTTGTGCCAACTTTGGAATACAAGGTTCATTCAAGACCGGGAAGGAGCAACATTTAGACATTGGATTCACATACCAGATCAAATCGGAACTAAAATCCGACGCCACGAAAAGCGTCATAACGTCCGACACGACAATGTTAAATTATACTAATCTTTTCGACACCCCATCTTCTTATGGCATAGGTTTTGTATACCATTTTAACAAGAGGGTACTCGCCGGATTCGACTACAAACACACAGCTTGGTCCCAAATCAGATTTTTCGGTGAGAAACCATTTGAGGATGTGAACAAATTCGCTTGGGGATTACAATACCTGCCGGATGAGGGAGGAAGGAAATATTTTCAACGAATGTATTACCGCTGCGGGTTGAACGTTTCAAAGTCATATTACAAAATAAACGAACAGAGAACAAACAAACTCGCCATAGACGCAGGACTTGGTTTCCCACTTAGCAGAAATGCGAACCCAACAATCATCAACATAGGATTTGAATATGGGCAAAACGGGGAAAGTGACAATGGCTTAATAAAAGAGCAGTATTTTAAAGGAACGATCAACGTCACCATCAATGAGCGTTGGTTCGTGAAACGTAAGCTAGATTAAAAACAATTAAAATTTTAATGATATGAAAACGAATTCGATTTTTTTAGGTTTAATGATCGCAGCCATGCCAGCTGTGTCATTCGCCCAAAAAGGAATCAATGATGGTTCCAAGTATGGTCATGGAGAAGATAGCATCAGATGCGTGCAGAACCTCAGTATGATGGCCACTTACACCAAACAAAAAGATTACGTGAGCGCCGCTCAATGTTGGGAAATCGTATATGCGGAATGTCCTAAATGCTCCAAGAACGTCTACACCAATGGTGCGGAAATCCTCGAGAGCCAATATTTGAAAGAAACAGACGCGGCGAAAAAAGCTAAGATTTTCGACAAATTGATGAAGTTGTACGACGACAGAATCAAGTACTTCGGCAACGACAAGAAATACGGCAAATATTATATCCTCGGAAAGAAAGCGATGGATTACGTCCAATATGTGCCAGCTAGCCGAAATGACCCGAACAAGAAAGTGGCATACCAATGGTTGTCTGAGGTGATCGCCAATCAAGGGTCAAAAGCAGCTGCGAACGTATTCTCCATGTATTCTTACCTCTCAGACTTAATCTACAAATCTGAGAAAGACGGATTCAGAGAGACATACATCACAGACTACATCAAAATCGGTCCGTTAATCGACGAAAAAATCGCCAACAGCGCCGGCAATGAGAAAGATTCGGCAACATATACAGCCGTTAAAGCAGAAATCGACCAAAGATTCGCAGCTTCTGGAGCCGCAGATTGCAAGACATTGAACAACATATACGGGAGCAAGTTGGAGGAGAACAAAGACAACAAAGACTTCTTGAACACCGTTTTGAAGCTTTACAGACGCGCAAAAGGAGAAAATGAGCCCGTATATTTTAAGGCATCAGCCTATATGTATAAGATCGAGCCAAGTTCAAGTTCGGCAAGAGGTTTGGCAGCACAATCCATCAAGAACAAGGATTACAACAAAGCGATCTCCTACCTCAACGAAGCAATAAATCTGGAAACTAACAATTCTGAAAAGTCTGACATCCAATTGCAGATCGCAGGTATCTACAAAGACATGAAGAACCCTACGGCAGCTCGTACGGCAGCTCAGAAGGCTATCAACTTCAACAAATCCAACAGCGACGCATACCTTTTGATTGGTTTGCTCTATGCTTCATTCAACAGCGACATCAGCGACGACGCCATCATCAGACAAACAGCATATTGGGCAGCTGTAGACCAATGGGAAAAAGCGAAGCAAGTAAACCCTGCGAAAGCATCGGACATAAACAAACTGATTAACGCATACAAGCAATACTTCCCAGCAGCAGACAAGCTTTTCATGCGTAATATCACTAAAGGACAAACCTTCACAGTGCCAGGTTGGATCAACGAGAAAACCACTGTACGTTTCGAATAATAACATAGTGAAAAAGAATTTTTTATATAACATTTTGCATATAGCGGCCATGACAACCATGGCTGCTATATGTTTATTATCCTGTCAGGAAAACGGAGAGACGGTCGCATCCATGGAAAGGTCAAAACGTCCCTCCTTGCATGCCAAGGACGTTCAAACTCTTGTTTCCGACTCAGGTGTGGTAAGATACAGAGTAAACACAAAAGAGTGGTTCGTATACGACAAAATGGAAGAACCCTATTGGGACTTTCCTTTGGGATTAAGACTAGAGCGGTTCGATCCTAACATGAAAGTGGACGCCGAAATACAAAGCAAATACGCCATATATAAAACGGAATTAAAACTTTGGGATCTGCGCGACAGTGTCGTAGCAATGAACCTTGAAGGAGAACATTTCGAATGCAACCAATTGTTTTGGGACGAAAAAGCGGAAAGGATATACTCGAACGGAGAAATAAAAATCAAGAAAAAAGACCGTATCATATTCGGCAAAGGATTTGAATCGAACCAGACCCTTACCAAATACACGATACGAAAACCCGAAGGAATTTTCCCCGTTAACGAATAAAAAGTCAAAAAAAGTTTCATGTTGAACGTATTTTTACTAATTTCGTGGGCTAAAAATTTGCAACAAAAACAAAATAAATTAACAAACAAATAAATGGCAACATTAGAGAAAATTAGAAGTAAAGGAAAAATTGTCATGGTAGTGGTATTCGTGGCATTGATTTGCTTCGTCATTGGTGATTTCTTGAGCAACTCAAGCGCGATTTTTAACCAAAACCGTGAACAAATCGGTGTAGTGTGCGGGAAGAAAATTAATTATGCGGAATTTCAACAAGAGGTTGACGCCAACACTAATCTCGCCAAAATCCAAGGCACGTTCAACAACGATGCGAATGTGAGAAACGAAACATGGCAATCATTCGTTCTCGCCAGCGCAATAACAGACCAAGCCGAGAAAATTGGCATGTATATTACACCTGAAGAGATGGAGTACGCTACAAAAGTAAAACCTCATCCATTGGTGCAGAACACAAAATTCGTTCAAGACGAGAACGGAAGGTTCAGCAGAGTCCAATTAGAAAAATTACTCAAGACCTTTAAGAATTTCGAGGAAATGAGTGACGAGGAGAAAATGAGCAACCCGAATTACGAAACATTGAAAAACTACTACTCCAGCTGGTTGTCCATTGAAAAGAAACTAAGCAGCATGCTTCTCTATGACAAATATTTCACAATGCTTTCTTCAGCGACAAAGACGCCTAAAGCAGAAAAAGAATTTGTCAAGAATTACAATGGAGAAAGATGTGACTACGCATATGCGTTCAAATCCTTCATGATGGTTTCCGACTCCGCATACACAATCTCAGATGCGGAAGCAAATGCGAAATATAAAGAGCTAGAGAAAAGATTCAAGACCAAGGCATATCGCACCATCAAAGCAATCATCTTTGATGTTAAGCCTTTAAGTGAGGATTCCGCCGACGCTAGAGAGAGAGCGATAAGCATTGAAAAAGACTTAGCTCAATCCGAGACCATCGAGGAAGCTTTGGCATTGGCAACTCAAGAGAGCGATCCATCCATCTTAAGCAGAGACGTATATGTCACAGAAAAAGACATAGACTTCAGTATCAAGGATTTTGCATTCTCAGCAAAGAAAGATTCCGTTCTTTCAACATTCCAAGACGGTCTATTCTACAAGACCGCGAAAGTTCTATCTAATCCAGTTGTTCGTCCGGACTCTGTAAAAATTTCATGCATCTATTTGGCACAAAAACCTGAAGATGAAATGAAAAACACTATCGACAGTCTCCAAAACGAGCTGAAGAACGGCGCATCCTTCGGAGATTTGGCAGAAAAGCACTCTATGATTCCTTCTGCTAAAAACGACAAAGGCGTTTTAGGATGGTTCCAAGAAGGATTCTTCGCTAGACTGAAAGATTTTGACGAAAAGATGTTCAACTCCCACGTAGGAGAAGTCATCGCAATGGAGAATAAAGGAGAGCACTTCCTTTTCAGAGTAGACTCAATATCAGCAACTTCTTCTAAGAAGATTAAGGTGGCAGAAATCGCCATAAGAATTGAGGCGGGAAGCGACACTTACCGTAAATATTACGAGCAAGCTAGCAAGTTCATCAACGACAATCCGACATTGGATCAGTTCGTTGAAAACGCCAACAAAGAAGGCTTGTTTATCCAAGAGTTCGCAATGCAAGAGAACGACGGAATGGTAAGCAACATCGAGAACTCCCGCAAGATTGTGAAATGGGCCTTCGAACATAATGTCGGAGATATTGTTTCCCAACCATTTGAGTTCGCTAACCAATGCGTTGTGACAGCACTTGTAAACGCAGTTGAAGAGGGATACGCTCCATACTCAGTAAATGAGGTTAAGCGCATTGTCGACAATGAAATTTTGAACGACAAAAAGGCTGCCACAATCATCGATGAATGGTCTAAATGCAAAGAGCTTTCAGAAATGGGCACGGTTGACACAATGAAGAGTGTAAGTTTCGACGACGAAAGAGTAGATCCGTTCCTCCTCGCAAAAATCAATTCCATGAATGCGAACGAACAATCCGAGCCATTCAAAGGTAGAAACGGTGTATTCGCTGTAAAGGTCTTGAATAAGACGGAGAACAGCAACGCTGAGCCTATTGACAACAGAGAGAGAAAGATGCAATACATGTACAACCAAACATACAATGTATTGATAGACAAAGCAGAAATTGTTGACAATCGTTCCAATTTCTATTAATTAGGGATTGTGCAATAATATAGGAAACGCGAGGTTAACATTGTTTTTCCTCGCGTTTTTTTTAGTTTAATAGATATCAAACGCAATGGCAGATTCCAAGGCTTCCTTATTGTCCATGACTCTTGACGAGTTGAAAAATGTAGCGAAAGAGATGTCACTTCCCGCATTCACGGCGAAGCAAATGGCGGATTGGCTATATAAGAAACGCATCACAGTCATAAACGACATGACGAACATTTCGATAGCCAACCGTGATAGAATAGGAAAGAATTTCACGATCGGCGTCTATGCACCTATCCAAGTCTCCACGTCTTCCGACGGCACCAAGAAATACCTTTTCGAAAAGGAGGGTAAATACATCGAAAGCGTTTTGATTCCAGATGGAGAGCGCACCACCCTATGCGTATCCACCCAAATCGGATGCAAAATGAACTGCAAGTTTTGCGCGACGGGAAAACAAGGATTTCACGGCCAACTCTCCGCTACGGACATACTCAACCAAATTCAATCCATTCCCGAATCGCAGCAGTTGACCAACATCGTATTCATGGGGATGGGCGAACCTTTCGACAACACGGAGAATGTACTGAAAGTATTGACTATACTCACTTCCGAATATGGCTACGCATGGAGTCCGAAGAGAATCACAGTTTCCACGGTAGGTCTCATCCCCGGGCTACATAGGTTCTTGACTGAGAGCCAGTGTCACCTTGCCGTAAGCCTACACAATCCTATCGGAGAAGAACGGGCAGAAATCATGCCGGCCCAAAAAGCTTTTCCTATCAGTCAGGTGATAGATGAAATAAAAAAATTCGATTTCTCAGGACAACGAAGAGTCTCTTTCGAATACACTATGTTTGAAGGCGTTAACGACCAACAACGACATATCGACGCTCTCAAAAAACTGTTAGCCGGATTGGAGTGCAGAATAAACCTCATCCGTTTCCACAATGTTCCCGATGTTCCACTGAAAGGAGCGTCACAGCAAAAGATGGAATGGTTCAGAGACAGACTGAACGATGCGGGTATCACCACGACCATCCGTAAATCGAGAGGAGAAGACATATTGGCCGCCTGCGGCTTATTATCAACAAAAAAACTAATGGAAAAATAAGATGAGAAAGACCACACTGATACTTTTATTCGGTCTGTTGACCTTCCTAACAGCATGCAGAAACAAAGGCGAGAACGTATACATTCCTTCCGTGGGAGGCATCGCATACGACCTTATGATTGTCGGGAACGCCAACATTTGGAGAGACACAGCCGGACGAAAAATATTTGAGACATTCGACCAAGAGATGCCAGGACTTCCCCAATCTGAGCCAATGTTTAACATTCTCTTCCTTGAGACTCGTAATTTCACAGACATCGTCAAACCGATGAGGAACCTATTCTTCTTCCACGTCGATTCAACACAATATACACAAGGGAAAGTATCGTTCAGCAAAAACAAATGGGCCAACACACAAGCGATTGTAAAAATCACAGCGCCCACCCAAGAGGAACTCATCAAAGCACTGAATGAAAAGAGTCAAGCAATCATCGATTTTTATGTCGACCAAGAATGCGAACGGAACATTCTCTATTTTGATAGATATAGCGAACCCAACATGATAAAACTGATGGACGATAGTTTGGATATCAGCCTTAAGATTCCTAACTACATCAACAAATCAAAAACTGCGAAGAACTTCGTATGGATCTCTAACGGAAGCATCGACGCAAGGTTGGACATTCTTGCCTACAGGACCCCACACACAGATTCCACGGACTTCACGATGAAAAGAATCCTCGAAAAGAGGGACTCCATCACAAGACTATACATTCCAGGGCCATCAGAAGGTTCCTACATGACAACGGAAAAGGAAGTCATTCCTCCTGTTGATAGGCATTTCTATTTCAAAAAGAAAAAATGTACGGAAGTGAGAGGTTTGTGGCGCACGGAAGGTGATTTCATGGGCGGTCCGTTCGTCAGCCGTACCTTTTACGATCCGAGGACCGACGAGATGCTAACCGTCGAAGCTTTCGTCTATGCGCCTCAACACAAGAAAAGAAATAAAATCAGGCAAGTGGAGGCGGTGCTCCATTCATTGGATTTTGAATAATTTTTTTTACTTTTGTAAGTGTATCGAAGGCAGTTCAACATACTCGCCCCAAATATTAGATTTTATAACAGACGGTTTGATAAACATTTCGGTGATTAATTATGTGTAACTTGCACTATTCCGCAGCATGAAATTTCCACAAATCACACGAAACCATTTTATAGGAACCATCAAAAAAAGAGTGTAAATAACAACATGGAAGAAGAAAATAAAATAAAAGTCGGAATCACTCAAGGAGACATCAACGGAATCGGTTACGAGGTGATTATTAAGACATTGGCTGATATGCGTGTAAACGAATTCTGTATTCCAATCGTATACGGGTCATCCAAGGCGGCAGCTTATCACCGCAAATCATTGAACATAGAAAACTTCAACTTGAACGTCATAGCCAACGCTACGGAGGCCAATCCTAAACGTTCCAACATCATCAATTGTGTGGACGAAGAGATTAAAGTGGAATTGGCGAAATCAACAGAAGAGGCGGGACGCGCCGCTTTCCTCGCATTGGAGAGAGCGACATCCGATTTGAGGGACGGACTAATCGACGTATTGGTCACCGCTCCAATCAATAAGAAAAACATACAATCGGAGAATTTCCACTTCCCAGGACATTCCGAATATTTGCAAGACAAATTCGGCTATGGAGAAAAGGGATTGATGCTGATGGTCAGCGACGTTCTAAAGGTTGCTGTAGTGACAGGACACGTTTCTATCAAGACGGTATCTTCCTATCTCTCCACAGATAAAATCGTCTCCAAACTTAATGATTTGAACAAGACGCTTATCCAAGACTTCTCAGTCATCCGTCCGAGAATCGCAGTGTTGGGTCTCAACCCTCATGCGGGTGACAATGGCGTGTTAGGTTCAGAGGAAGAGGAAATCATCATTCCGGCAATCAAGAAAGCAACGGAGATGGGTATCACCTGCTTCGGCCCTTACCCGGCAGATTCCCTCTTCGGTAGCGGAAACTTTAAACGTTTCGACGCAGTGTTGGCCATGTACCACGACCAAGGGTTGGCACCTTTCAAATGCATAGCCATGGAGAGCGGAGTGAACTATACGGCTAACTTGCCTATCATCCGCACCTCTCCTGTACATGACGTCTCCTACGATAAAGTGGGAATCGGAGAAGCTTCCGAGGAATCGTTCAGAAACGCTCTTTACCTCGCTTGCGACGTCTACAAGAGCAGACAACAATTCGCTGAATTATCCAAAAACAAACTGAAGAAACAGGAAGTGGAAATCAGCGGACAAGTTGAATAATCAAACCATAACATATCAGGCGGGAGCGTTTCGAAAGATTCGCTCCTTCTTTGTATCATCCCGTAAGCAATGAATGCCTAACGTCAACACAAACGACGACACATTTCCCGCCTTGCTCATACGGTTGAGCGTCACCTCATAATGACAGCCTACAAAGAATTTTTCCTTGTAGGAAAATTTCGAATATGGAGAAACGACACTTCCTACCTGATAGGAGACGCCGAACTCCCAAGCCTCATCCACTCGATAAGAAGGAGTCACCACAATACCTATAGGAGAGTATTTGGCCACAAACATCATCGCATTCAACAAAACAAAATGGTTCGGACGTGTACGGAAAGATTTTCCACCAGACAAATAATAATGGGTGGACTGCTTATGACCGAAAGAGCGCATATGACCATTTCCAACCCCTTTCACACTAAATGACAAATAGGCGTCTTTGTCGAACCGCAGCCAAGCCCCCATCCGAAAACGTGGGACAATCTCACTCTCGGACTGTTTCGTGAAATAGGAATCATTATCCTGCCTCAACAAAGAAAAATCTTTGTCTAAATGTCGGAACCCGCCCCCGACATTGAGCGATAACCACGTCCAATCGGTCACCAAGAACCGATACGTGCCGGATATCTCCAACTCCAAGACATCCGACACTCCTATCTTCTCATACGACATCACCCCACCCGCTGAAAAATTAGTTTCCCGCAACAATTTATGCGCCGAACCGATCCACTCCTGCGGACTTCCCTCCATACCTAACCTTTGGTTAGAATAGGATAGAGAGAGATTCAGACCATTGACAAATCCTGAACAAGCAGAATTATATAAATAAGGGTTCAATACATACAAGGCGGGACGATCCTCTTGTTGCGCCACCATCCGTAAAGGAAAGATTACCAACAACAAAATAATTATATTTTTCATAATCAATTCAATATGCCAATTCTATAAAATCTGAAAATATACTTTTGTCCTCGGAAGAAAAGAGAAAATAATAAGTTCCCACAGGCAAACGTTTCTCGCCTCCCAAACTAAAGCGATTATGGTTCTCGCCACGCCAAGAATTATCGTAGTTCTTCATAGAATACACAATTATCCCCCATCTATTATAGATAACGATTTCATTACCAGACCATTTATCAATATTATTGATTACAAAACAATCATTTATGCCATCTCCGTTGGGCGTCAGCAAACGATTGTAAGGTAATTCCTCTTTCTCCGTATAATACTCTTTCTCGGGTGATAGCTCTTCCGAACCAATTATCGTCGTATCACTAATTATTTCTACCATATCAGACTCGACGATAGGCAACGTGTCTGGAACAATCACTGTCGTATCCACTGGCTCCACCACAGGCGGAAGCGTATCCGGCAAATCAACCAGCGTGTCGGGCTCGACGATAGGCAACGTATCCGGAACAATCACTGTCGTATCCACTGGCTCCACCACAGGCGGAAGCGTATCGGGCAAATCAACCAGCGTATCGGGTTCGACGATAGGCAACGTATCCGAGACAATCACTGTCGTATCCACTGGCTCCACCACAGGCGGGAGCGTATCATGCAATTCCACCAGCGTGTCAGGTTCGACGATAGGCAACGTATCAGGAACAATCACAACCGTATCCACCGGCTCCACCACAGGCGG
>CALCUH010000166.1 GCA_937907165.1 uncultured Bacteroidales bacterium
CCCTATACCATTGACGTAAAGGAGAATACAGATCACTCATGACAACCTTATAAAATCAGAAATAACTTTCAAAGAGACGATTGATTTTTTTTGAGTAATGGGAACATGCGTCAAAAACACGGAGGTATATCATAGAGAATCGTCCAAAATCGAAACAATTATCGAAGTGAAAAATTTGATATTAAAAAGATAAATCCTTATCTTTGGAAAAGATATGTGATGATGAAGAGTCTGATGAAACGGTAAAAAGAGGAAGCTTATGGAAGAGAAATTGGTGACGGTAGCGATACATACCTACGAAAAAGCCCAGATACTGAAATCAGTATTGGAAGTACATGGCATCGACGTGTATATACACAATGTGAACCCCATATTGCCAGTCGGCGTAAGGGTACGCATCAAAGAGAGCGATTTGCCTAAAGCGCTAGGTATCATTGAAGACATGAACAACAAAGAAGAGTTAGAGAAAGCGTTAGAAGAACTAAATAAAAAGCCGATGGTACTTCTACCTATAGACTTTTCCGACTATTCTTTAAAAGCATGTGAATTCGCGTTCCCATTGGCAGCCTCGTTAGACGCCGAAGTAGTCTTACTACACGCCTACCTACCACCCTCTTTCTCTACAATGCCTATCGGAGAAGTGATCAACCACGATGGCAAGACGGAAGAGACCGCCCTTGAGCAATTGGAAAACGCCAAAGAAGAACTTAAGAAGCTAGAATCCAAGATAGAAGATTCGATTATCTCGGGCAAATGGCCTCGCATCAAATACCGTCACGTAATCCGCGAGGGTGTTCCTGAAGACGAGATTCTAGGATATGCGGAAAGGCACAATCCGAGAATAATCATCATGGGCACACGCGGGTGCGACAAAAAGGACATGGATTTCATAGGAAGCGTAACCGCAGAAATCATTGAGCGTTCCCACGTTCCCGTGTTCACCATCCCCGAGAATGTCACATTGAGCAGTTTTGGAAGCATTAAAAATGTAGCATTTTCAACCAGCTTCGACGACAAGGATTTGATTGCGTTCGGCAAGATGATGGCTCTTCTTTCACCCAACGACGCGAGCGTTCATTTCATCCATTTCGACAAGAAAGACGACAGTTGGGCAGAAATCAAATTAAGCGGAATAAAGAACTACTTTCAAGAAAACTATCCGAACCAAAAATTCGAATACCATCTGATTCCAGGAAACGACATTCTTTCCGCCTACGACGATTTCATTCATAAGAACAATATCGACGCCATCGCACTGACGACACATAAGAGGAACCTTATTTCAAGATTATTCAATCCTAGCATGGCAAGGAAAATGGTGTTCCACACAGACACTCCGATGTTCGTGTTCCACGCCTGAGAAAGAGAATTGAAGAGCTGAAGATTAACGACAGACAAGGATTTGAGATGAAAAGACATTATAGGATTGAAGGAATTGCGATAGCGTTGTCATTGTCCCTTTGTGATTGTTCGGCAGAGGACCAGGCGCTCAGTTTACCGACAATTAACACAGAGACAAATTACCATGCACCGCAAATTCCGCAAGAATTATTTTTCTGCGGAGAGCGAATTGATTTAAATAATTATTATCTTAGGGAAAAATTCGATAGGGAATTACTTAGTTTCGCATATTGGCACTCCCAAGTTTTCCTTTTCATAAAAAGGGCAAACAAATTCTTCCCTATCATAGAACCAATATTGAAAGAGAACGGAGTTCCTGACGATTTCAAATATTTGGCTTTAATTGAAAGTAATTTAGACCAAAGGGCTCAGTCCCCGGCTAAAGCGGTAGGAATTTGGCAAATCCTACCAAGTACCGGGAAAGACGCGGGATTAGTTGTTAACGACGACGTCGACGAACGGTACAACATAGAGAAAGCCACAAAGGTGGCTTGTTCGATGTTAAAACACACATATAACGCAACAGGAAGTTGGACATTGGCGGCAGCGGCCTACAACACAGGACATGCGCGCGTTCTGCGACAAGTCAACACGCAACAGACGAACAACTATTTCGACATGTTGTTCAGCGAAGAGACCAACAGATACGTTTTCCGCATCGTAATGGCCAAATACCTCATGGAAGATCCCCAACGAATGGGCTTTTATTTGACAAGAAACGATTTATACTATCCGGTCGAATACGAGTCAGTGAGAGTGGACACGACCATCCAGAACCTGACGGATTTCGCAAAAGCGAGGAACATCAACTACCAGATTCTCAAAGATGCGAACCCTTGGTTGAGGAGTAACCAGTTGCCCAACAAAGAACAAAAGGAATATTTCATCAAAATACCATTAAAAGAAGCATTGAAATTCGACCCTATCAACGGGAAGGTTCATCAGAAGAATTGGGTGACAAACCCTTAGTTAAAAACGGACTAAAGTACAAAGAATATGGGAAAAGTTTTTAAACATATCATATCTCTCTTATTCGTCTATCTTCTGACGATTAATGGTGCTGCTGGCCAATCTATCGCCTTCAAATCGTTCAGACAAACAGATGGCGTAGTGACTCAACAATCCAAAGGGCTCTACGTATGGGGCGCTTGGGAACAAAGTTCCACCATTATCGTCTTGAATATGGGAGAGAATTACATCGCCACAGATGATAAGCTATCTAAAACCATCACCGTCTATGAGATATTCGACAAGCCACAGAAATGGATTGTGAAAAAGGACTACAAGTACCTCAATTACGAGTGCATGAACAAAAAAACGTTGGAAAAGTATTACATCAAACTCTACGAATACGACTCAGGAGAATTCCGCGTGACGGTCATGTCTCCTAAAAAATCGACACGCTACTCTGTCGTATTCCTTAAAGACTACGATATGGATAGCGACTTGGAAGCGAAAGTCCAAAAAATATTGAAAACAAAGAAGAAAATATTTATCATTATGTAGGAAATTGCCATCATGGTGGAGAAGGATATGGTTATTATCCAGATTATTGGGCTACTAATGATGTAATTTTGAATACACTGGTAAATCTTACTGGTGATG
>CALCUH010000167.1 GCA_937907165.1 uncultured Bacteroidales bacterium
GTTTGATAAGTGGCATCTTCACCATGGAAGCACTCAAACTTGCCATCGCCGTTAATCACCACATCCGCGATGTTCTCATACCGCTCGTGTATCAGTTCGGGATCCGTGAAATACTCCAAAATCTCGTCGTCGTCATCCTTCACGGAAGTGGAGAGGATCGGGTTCCCCAAGCCACGCACCAATTCGCGGATGATGTTATTATCAGGCACCCTGATACCCACCGTCTTCTTGTTGCGGAAGATTTTCGGAAGGTTGCTGTTACCGTTCAGGATGAAGGTGAAAGGACCGGGGAGATTCTTCTTCATCAGTTTGAACGTATTGTTGTCCACCTTGGCATACTCGCTGATGTTGCTCAGGTCATAGCAAATGAAGGAGAGGTTCGCCTTGCGCGGGTCAATCCCCTTGTAACGGCAAATCTTCTCCACCGCCCTCGCGTTGAAGATGTCGCAACCCAGACCATAGATAGTGTCGGTCGGATAGACAATGAGTCCACCATCACGCAGGAACTGCACGACCTTCTCGATTTCACGTTCGTTCGGATTCTCAGGATAAATTCTAATTAACATCGTCGCGTTTTTTATTAAGTCACCCGGCACTCCGGGCGACCGTTCAATCATATCACTCAATATAGGTTATTCTGTGCGGACGCATCTGCTCGTCGACCTGCACAAATGTATAGATACCCGTCAAAGCGGTGCGTCTATTCGGACCGTCAGGGTCGGCCACCACCGTAAGCGAGACCAGCAACTTCACGGGACCGAGCTCCAACGGACGGGCGATCACCTCCACCGTTTCGCCTAGAAGAACGGCGCTGCGGAACCTGATTTTATCCGCCGCCGCAGTGAACATCGTATGGTGGGTGAGATCGATGGAGAGCTCATGTCCGACCTTGTCCATCCACCCCATGGCCTCACCGCCGAACAACGTGTTGTTGATGTTCAGCATAGATTCCTCCACGACGTAACGGCGCGTCCTAACATTCTGCATCAAATCCTCTATTGCCATACCTTCATTTTTTTCGGGCGCAAAGGTACAAAATTCCACCGATATTATATACCCGTAACGTAACCAATTGTGTGAAAGGATGATGTGGGATTCCCTTTAATGTGGATTATAGATACAAGAATCAAAGCCAAGGGGCAGAACAAATTCTATGCAAAAACTAAGAAGCTGTTTAAATTTTTTTATTGGAGATTTTTATGAGAGTCTTTTAGGATATTTTGATTATTTCCGATAGGAGCAATGGGGTTCCATTGTGACTGAGGAAATGATTAAAATAGACAAAAAGTATCCATAAAAAGCCCAATAAGAAACTTTTTCGTAAATTTTTAAACAGCTTCTTAGTTTATATACAAATTATTTTTGCCTGAAAGATACGGGAACAATAAAAAGAGTTTGCCCCAATCAGCCATTTTTACTAACATCGCGTAGAATTGTCGACAAGGGAAACACCCACGAATCAATTCAAAATTAATTATGAATTAAATATTTATGAAGATAACATTCAATTCACCCGTCATTCTGACCTTCGCATTCGTATCGACGGTCGCCCTCGTTTTAGGAAAGATTTCAGGAGGTTGGACCAATGACCTGCTCTTCTCCACCTACCCCTCTTCCCTGCTCAACCCACTGACCCTCGTGAGGTGCTTCACCCACGTATTGGGGCACGCCTCCTTCTCGCACTACATCAACAACATGCTCCTCTTCCTCCTGATCGGACCCATTTTGGAAGAGAAATACGGCAGCAGCCGCATCCTCATCGTCATCGCCACGACAGCGGTGGCCACGGCGATAGTCAACATGTTCATAGGCAACCAACTGCTCGGAGCGTCGGGCGTCATCTTCGCCTTCATCATCCTCGTCTCCATGACCTCCTTCAACGACAGGGAGATTCCCCTCACATTCATCCTAATCGTCTTCCTGTACCTCGGAAGAGAGATCATGAACGGTATATTCCACACCGACAACGTCGCCCAATACGCCCACCTCATCGGCGGAGTATGCGGGGCCGTCTGGGGATTCATCTTCTCACCGTCGAGAAGTTAATCGCCTTCAAACCATAAATTGTAAACCATTAATACCCACATTGTTATTTTTTTTACCGATTTTCGCGATAGAAAACCATTAGATAATTAACCATAAGAAACCATTATAACATATTCATCATGAACAACATTACCTTAAAACGATTCGTCGCGATAGGCGCATCCGCCCTTTTTGCGGCGCATACCTTCGCGGCAGACGTGACCATCGGAATCGCTCCGACCGAAACCCACCAGACCGTCATCGGTATCGGTGGAGGTTTAGCCTATTACCAAAACTGGCTCACCGGACATAAGAACAAAACAGAAATCTATGATACCCTCTTCAACGGGCTCGGCATCTCCGGCCTGCGCATGGGCAACTGGGCGCAAGAGGACGATAAAGACCTCAGCGACGACGCCGAGATAGTAAAAGAGGCGAAGAAGAGACTCGGATCGGACTTCTTCATCGAGATGTCGTCGTGGACCGCCCCAGCCTCCCTAAAAGCCAACAACAGCACCGACGGCAGCAGGGGCGGCGTGAAAGCCTCCCTGAAAAAAGAGAACGGGCAGTTCGTCTACGACAAATTCGCGGCGTGGTGGAAAAAATCACTGCAACGCTACCACGAAGTGGGCGTCGTGCCGGACTACATCAGCATCCAGAACGAACCAGACATGGACGCCGACTATGAGGCGTGCATTTTCGACGAGAAGGAGAATGGCGACGTGGCTTCCTACGCTAAGGCGCTCGAAGCGGTGCACAACGCCATGCAAGGCATGGAAAACTGCCCGAAATTCCTCGGACCGGAACCGCTCGGAATCGGTTGGAACAACGCACAGAAATATATCAACGCCCTCGACAAAAGCCTGCTCGACGGCTACTGCTTCCACTACTACCATAGCGGAGACCAATCACACGACAACGACAAATACTCCTATCCGGACGACTTTATCCCTGCCATGAAAGGACTCGCCGCGGATTATCCGGACAAGCCACAATTCATGACGGAGAATTGCTCCATGCGCGAATCGAGAGATATGGACGCGCTCCACACAGCTTGGATCATCGCCAACGCCTTCAACTACAACCGCGTATCCTCCTATCTCCATTGGAACCTTATGTGGGGCTCCGAAAATGGTTGCGTCACTTTGGAAAACCCTTGGGAATCCAACAATTGGAAATCGCCGAACGGATATATCATCCAATCCGAATATCACGGATTCCGCCACTTCTCCAAGTTCGTCCGCCCGGGTTGGATCTGCATCGGCTCCACTTCGTCCAACGACGACGTGATTAGCTGCGCGTTCAAGAGCCCGGAGGGAGACGCCTACACGGTCGTCATCATCAACAAAGGATACGCTAACCACAGCGCTACCCTCTCCTTCCCGATCGCCACGCCAGACGACGGACAAATCATCCAAACCGTACCTTCCTCCAAGACTTGGAGCAAGGTGTTGGGCAACTACACAGACGGACAAGAAATCGACTTGCCAAGCAATAGCGTGACCACCATCGCCTTGAAAAACAACAAACCGACCCCTAAATTCACATGGGTAAGCCCGACGGAAGAGACGTCATGGATGAACGGAACGACACAAACGGTACAATGCGATGTGGACATGGACCTCGACTACGAAGTTACACTTTACTGGAACCCTAACGCAGAAGTGGATAGCATCTCCGCCTCCTCCATTTGGATGAACGACGAAGGCACATTCGGATGGGAAGCCAAAAACGCCTTGACGGTGGGCGACGAAGGACGCTGGGGCGCCCTCGGCACGGAAAACGAATGGCTGGAACTCACCCTCACCTCCGAGAGCGAAATAGCCGGCGCCGTCATCGATGAAACGGACGGTATAGGCTGCAACATCAAATCCTACGAACTGCAATACCTGAAAAACGGCGCATGGGAGACCATCGAAAAGGGCGCCACCATCGGAGGAAACTACGAAACAACCTTCGAACCGGTAACCTCCAACAAATTCCGTCTCCTCATCAACCAGTCAGGTTGCATCAACATCAACTACTTCGGACTGAAACAAAACAAACGTGAGTTGACCAGCGCCCAAGGCGGAATCAACTACGAATGGAACATCCCGACCGATATGTCAGGAAACGGTTTCTTCTCCATAGAGAAAGAGGGGCTGACACTAAGCAAATCACAGAGCGTCCAAATCGCTTCAGCGACCAGAACAGACAACATCCTCTCCGACAAAGCGGAACTTCTCTATGCGCAAGGAAACACGCTGCAGATTTTCTCCTTCGAAACGAAAGAGGCTGAAATCAGAATCTATAACGCCCAAGGCGCTACGCTCCAACAAGAGACCATCCTCCTCAAGAAGGGAATGAACACCATCCGTTTGGAGAAAATCGAGAAGGGTCTCCTCCTCGTCCAAATAGGGAATAACACCTATAAGGTCACCGCGGAATAGACTCCGCACATAAGACAAAAAAAGGACGGAAGCGTGATTGGCGGTTCCGTCCTTTCTTTTTGGTGAAAAACTTTATCACAGGCTACCACAGCAAAACCCAACGCACGCCTTTGATTTCAGCGAACATGCAAATTCTTTCAATAAAAGAATGAACTAAAAATCCAACCATTTGATACTATTATCACAATCACTATGAATAAAACACCGTATCTTGCGCTTCGAAAAACATAAACTTTTTACAATCATGAAGAACACATCTCTACGCATTAAGAATTTGAGCGCCGCGCTTATCGGAGGATTTCTCCTATCAAGCAACGCCTCAGCGGAAAACCCCGCTGTGCGCTACACCTTCACACCAGACCCCGCACCTGTAGTTTTCAACGACACCTGCTACTTCTTCTCGGGACACGACGAAGAGGGGGCGGACTATTTCGAGATGAACGAATGGCAATGCTTCTGGTCTACCGATATGGTGAACTGGACGCCAAGGGGAATCATCCTGAATTACAAAGATCTGCAATGGAGCTCCGGCGAGGCATGGGCTTCACAATGTATCGAAAGGAACGGTAAATATTACTTCTACTTCACCGCCGTAAAGAGCGCCCGCACCATCGGTGTGGCAGTGGCGGACAACCCCGGAGGTCCCTACAAAGATCCGCTCGGAAAACCACTCTGCGGACCGAACTGGGACTACATCGACCCAACCGTATTCATCGACAAAGACGGTCAGGCATGGCTCTACTTCGGTAACCCGAAAGCCTACTACGTGAAACTGAACGAAGATATGATATCCTATTCAGGAAATATCGTACAGACCGATATGAGTTCCGGATTCGGAAACGGCGGTTCCACCTATACGGAGGGACCTTGGTTCTATCGCAGAGGCGACCTCTACTATTTGCTCTATGCGGCAGCCGGAATTCCGGAAGAGATCGGCTACTCCACCAGTACCTCCCCAACAGGACCATGGACCTACCGCGGCGTCATTATGGCAAAAAACCAAACGGATTTGGCCTTCACCAACCACTGCGGCGTGGTGGACTACAAAGGACACTCCTACTTCTTCTATCATAACCAAGCAATCAACCACAACGGGTTCAACCGCTCCACCTGCGTCGAGGAGTTCACCTATAACGCGGACGGATCCATCCCAGCCATAAAACCGACCAAAGAGGGTCCGAAAGCGATCGGCTACGTCAACCCTTACAAGAGAGTGGAAGGCGAGACAATGGCTTACGAAGAGGGATTGAAAATCCAAGAAAACAGTGTATGTTCCAACAAAATATGCCTAGGGTTTGTAACGAAGAACAGTTTCACCAAAGTGGCCAACGTCAACTTCGGTGAGAACATCGCCACCTCGCTGAAACTCAACGCGAGCTGCAACTCGGACGGCGGAAAGGTGGAGTTCCACCTCGACAGCAAAACAGGCGAAATCATCGCCACTGTCGACATCACCCCGACGGGAGATTGGAACACCTTCAAGGAATTCGAAGCGAAAGTATCGGAAGTATCGGGCATCCATGACCTCTACATCGTCTTCAAGAGCGACGCCGACTATCCTTGCAATATGGACTACTGGCAACTCTACGGAGAGGGTTCGGAAGAAATCAGCACAGAGATTCCAGAAGAGAAACAGGAACCATTCGCTGGAAAACCAGCATCCATCCCAGGAAAAATCGAGGCTGAGGACTACGATCTTGGCGGAGAGGGAAAAGCTTATCACGACGAGAGCGCCGAGAACGAAGCCGGAGCCTATAGAAAAGATAGAGTGGACATCGAAGAGGTGGACGCCGCCACTTACGTATTGGCTTACAACATCAAAGGCGAATGGCTCGAATATACGGTCGACGTGAAAGAGGCGACCTCTTACGAGTGGTCGGCACGCGTCTCCTCCACCTTCGAAGAGTCTGGCTTCCGCCTCTACTTGGACGATGAGGACATCACAGGCGCCATCACCGTACCGCAAGGCGAAGAGTGGAGCGACTACACCATCATCAAAGGAGAGACGAAACCTTTGAAAGAGGGAGAGCACATCCTGAAATTGTCGGTAGAAAGCTCCTACTTCAACATCGACTACATCGAGTTCAAAGACAAGAACACCACCTTCTACGAGGACATCGCCAACCCGCAAGGAATCCCTACGGGCGACTATAAGATCTTCCGCTCATCCGGAGAACACATCGGCGACGCACACTTGGGACGCGACGGATGGAGCGACCTCAAGGAGACACTCGACCACGGCGTTTATATGCTCGTTTCCAAATCGACGAACGCCAGCTACAAATTTGTTAAGTAAACAAATAACAGCAACATAAAATAAATAAGATGATGATGAAAAGGACGGGTGGTTCCCCAAAGGAGCCGCCCGTCCTTGATTTATAGCCTATACGCTGAACCGCCTAGGCACAAAAAAAGAGCGGATTCGTCGGAACCCGCTCCCATATCATAAGATCCGCTCGGTTTAGAAACCGCTCGGTTTTAGTTTCAATCCGCAACTCTCCTCCAAACCGAACATCAAGTTGAAGTTCTGCACAGCCTGACCGGAAGCGCCCTTCAGCAAATTATCGATCATAGAGATAACCAATAACTTATTACCATGTTTCTCGACATGGACAATACCCTTGTTCGTGTTCACCACCTGCTTCAAATCAGGATTAGCATCCATCACGAAAGTGAAAGCCGCATCCTTGTAAAAGTCCTTGTAAATCTTTTGGATCTCCTCGATTTCCAAGTCACACTCCGTATAGGAAGAGACGAAGATGCCGCGAGGGAAATCACCGCGCACCGGCAAGAAGTTGATGTCATGCGCGAAGTTAGGCTGCAACTGATGAAGCGTCTGGTTGATCTCCAACAAATGTTGGTGAGTGAACGCCTTATAGATGGAAATATTATTGTTTCTCCAGCTGAAATGGGAAGTAGCGCCCGGTTTAACGCCAGCGCCCGTAGAACCCGTGATACCATTGGTATGGACCTCGCCCTTGAGCAAGCCCTTCGCTGCCAAAGGAAGCAGACCTATTTGGATAGCCGTGGCGAAGCAGCCCGGGTTAGCCAATTTCGTAGCCTTCTTGATGCGCTCGCGGTTCACCTCAGGCAAACCGTAGACGAAGCCCTCGCTCTCATTACGGTAATCCTGGGAAAGATCGATGATCTTCACATGAGCGGGCACCTCATGGGAATCAAGGAACTTCTTGCTGTCGCCATGACCCGAACAGATGAACATCGCGTCAATCTTGTCCAAAGGAAGCTCATCGGTGAAAGTCATTTCAGTCTCCCCGAAAAGACCCTCATGGACCTCATAAAGTTTATTACCCGCATTACTGCTGCTATTCACGAAAGTTATCTCCACCTGAGGGTGATTCAAAAGAATACGAAGCAATTCACCGGCGGTATATCCGGCGCCGCCTATAATACCAACTTTAACCATAATCAAATATTAATAAAAAAGACAACGCGAAGTTAGGCATAAAATTTATTATTTCAGCCACATGCGGAAAGAGAGGAGAAAAAAACCGGCGAAGAGGGAAAACCTCCACGCCGGCATATAATTCCTATCTAATGAAAAATCATTCAGCCTGCTCCTCAGGGATCACAATCTTGTAACCCTTTCCGTGCACGTTGATGATCTCCACCTGAGGATCCGCCTTCAGCAACTTACGCAATTTAGTGATGTAAACATCCATACTGCGGGCGTTGAAGTAATTATCATCCACCCAGATGGTCTTCAAGGCGCGGTTACGCTCAAGGATATCGTTCTTATGTTCGCAAAGCAAAGCGAGCAGTTCAGACTCCTTCGTGGTGAGCTTAGTGGATTCGCCGTCGATAGAGAGCAACTGCTTTTGGGAATCGAAAGTGAACTTACCCAACTTCTGGATAGGGTCAGCCACACCCTTCTTACCATTCACGCGGCGGAGAATCGCCTCGATACGGAGCAGCAACTCCTCCATGCTGAAAGGTTTGGTGATATAGTCGTCGGCACCGATACGGAAACCCTCCACGATATCCTCCTTCAGCGTCTTAGCGGTCAAAAAGAGGATAGGCACCTTCTCGTTCACCTGTCTAATCTCCTGCGCCAAAGTGAATCCGTCCTTCTTAGGCATCATCACATCCAACACGCACACGTCATATTTACCCGCGAAAAAAGCGTTACCGCCCTCCTCGCCATCCAATTTCAAGTCCACGTCATAGCCTTTAGCGTGCAAATACTCCCTCAGCAACATACCAAGGTTCTCGTCGTCTTCGCACAACAGCACTTTTATTTTCTCGTCCATAGTTTCCAAATTTATATTAATTAATTTGTTTCTTAATCGGTATCTCTATAATGAATTTAGTACCCTTCTCATATTCGCTCTCCACACGGATGGTTCCATGATGGTCCGTCACCACCTTCTTCACGTAGGCGAGACCCAAACCGAACCCCTTCACATTGTGTATACTACCCGTAGGGACACGATAGAACTTATCGAAGATACGTTTCAGGTTCGTCTTCTTGATGCCAATACCATTATCCTCCACAGAGATACAAAGTTTACCATGCTCGTTCCAAGTTCGAAGCCTCAACACCAACGGACCGCGGCTATACTTCACCGCATTATCCATCAGATTATAAATAATATTCGTGAAATGGATTTCGTCGACCATCGTCTCGGAATCCTCCGCATCCAATTCCGTCTGGATGTCGCCGCCCGTCTTCTGCACCTTCAGCGCGAAGTTGCCGGCGATGGTGAGAATCAAGTCATCGATATCCATCAGTTCCAACTTCAAGGCGGAACTCTCCTTCTCGAAGATGGACATCTGCAGCACCTTGTCGATCTGGCGCGTCAACCGCTTCGTCTCATCGCTAATGGTCTTCGAAAGCTGGTCGACCATCTGAGAAGACTTAGTGATCGTATGGTCGTTCAACATCTGCGCCGCCAAAGAGATAGTAGAGACAGGCGTCTTCAGCTCGTGCGTCATGTTGTTCATGAAGTCCGTACGCATCTCAGATATCTGTTTCTGACGGGAGATAATCACCAAAGAAAAGACGAAAGTGAACAACAAGACAATCGTGAAAACGATGGAGACGGCGAGAAGATGACCGGAACCGAAATATTTCGCCTTCGTAGGGAAATAGACCTTCAGCATATTGGAAGTAGGCGCCGGATCATTCGGGAAGAGCAATTGGGAATAGCAGACCATATCCTTAGGGTTCAAACCCTCATCGTCCGCATCCCCGCTACTAAATATTTCATGTCCGTCCTTGTCCACCACACAATAGTAGTGCTTCAGCTCGCCCAATCCGTTATTGTCCAGCTCGCGGTCCAATATCTCGTTCAGTTTCTGGAAATCGATGCGCTCCTCAATCGGTTTAACGTAAGTCTCGCTCAACAAACGCACCAAGATATCATCCAATAAAGCGCGGCTCTGGAGATAACGCTCCTTCAGTTTGTTCTGCATAATACGCGAAGACTCCTCGATCGTGTTCATGCCATGCTTCATGGAGATGAAAACCGTAGGCTGCACCCTCGTACAAGAGTTGAACGTAGTGTCCAGTCTCTGTCGAGAAGAGGAAGTGGTACCGACCACGGTCGACGAAGAGATGGTCTGCGTCGTGATTTTCGTCTTCGAAGAAGGCACGGTCAGATTTTTGTTGAGATAATGGAGCGTCTCATCCTCCTCCAAAAGGCGTGCGACCTCATACAAACTCCTCTTCACAGCTTCGCCGAACTGCTCCGCGCGCATCTCGGCGGTCGACTTCATATAATACGACTGAAGGAATATCAATCCCAAGAAAGAGATCGACATCACCACACCCAATAATATGATCGTCATTTTCTTCATTGGCGCAAATATAAACAAACGATTTTAACATTTCACGCCGCTTAACTTTATTTAATAAAGTTGGGATTATACCTGCACATAAATGTGAATTTTTGGTTAAATTTGCGATAGAAACTCGTTAAAAGAATGGAAAACATACCTTCATTACTGGCAGACTTGGCGTTGATACTGATCGCAGGAGGAATAATCACCATTTTATTCAAATGGTTGAAACAGCCTGTCGTATTAGGATATATCGTGGCTGGATGTCTGGTCAGCTCCCAAATAGCGCTCACACCGACAGTATCAGACACGTCAGACATCGGTTCATGGTCCGATATCGGAGTCATCTTCCTTCTGTTCAGTTTAGGATTGGATTTCAGCTTCAAAAAATTGTTAAAAGTCGGGCAAACGGCCGCCATCGCCGCCATCACCATCATATCGTTCATGATACTCCTAGGATTCCTCGTCGGCATGTCGTTAGGATGGGGCATCACAACCAGTATTCTATTGGGAGGTATGATATCCATGTCATCCACCGCCATTATCATCAAAGCGTTCGACGATATGGGGCTTCGCAACCAGTCATACACGAGATACGTATTCGGCATCCTCATCATAGAGGATCTCATCGCCATCGTCCTGATGGTGCTCATCTCCACCTTGGCGGTCAGTAAGACATTTGAGGGAGAGAACCTCATCATGGGAATATTGAAACTAGTATTCTTCTTGGTCGTATGGCTGATTTTCGGCATCTATTTCATCCCTATCATCCTGCAGAAAGCGAAAAAAGTATTGAATGACGAGACGATACTCGTCTTCTCCCTCGGACTATGTTTCGGCATGGTCTTGTTCGCCATGAAGGTAGGATTCTCCTCCGCCTTAGGTGCGTTTGTGATGGGTTCCATCCTTGCGGAGACTTTAGAGGCGGAACGTATAGAGAAATTAGTGAGACCATTGAAGGACGTCTTCGGCGCCATCTTCTTCGTGTCGGTCGGCATGATGGTGGATTTCCAAGTCATCCAAGAATACATCGTTCCGATCATAATCATCACCTTAGCGATCATCTTCGGCCAGATTATCTTCGGCACATGCGGATTGCTATTGGCGGGACAACCCCTCAAATCAGCCATCCAATCAGGATTCTGCCTAACCCAAATCGGAGAGTTCGCCTTTATCATCGCCCTGTTGGGTATCAACTTAGGCATCATCGACAAATTCATCTATCCGGTCATCGTGGCGGTCTCCGTCATCACCATCTTCCTCACGCCTTACATCATGAGGATTTCAGAACCCGCCTACAACGTCATCGCGGCGCACATCCCCGAATCATGGGCGAACGCCATCAAGCGACGTTCCCTTTCCGGGAAATCGGCGCAAGCGCAGAGCGTCTGGTATAGCCTGCTCTCGCAAATCCTTAAAATCGTCTTCGTCTATTCCATACTGACTATAGCCATCGAGCTGCTCTCCATCAAATACTTCATTCCATTCATCATGGACAAGATAGAGGGCTATTGGGGAGCCATCGCCGGCGCCGGCATCACCATCCTCGTCATCTCTCCGCTATTAAGGGCGATGGTGGCGAAAAAGAACCACTCGTTGGAATACAAATATCTCTGGAAGACAGACAAGCACAACCATGCGCCGCTCCTCGCGACCATCGTGCTGCGATTCTTCATTGCAGCAACGTTCGTCTACATCATCCTGTTGAACACGGCTAAACTATTGAACGTCAACATAGGAGTACTCTTCATCATCTCCTTCGTCGTCTGCGCCACGGTACTCATCATACTTATGCTCAGATCGAGACGAATCAAACTCTACTCCATCACGCTCGAACGCAAATTCATGCAAAACTTGAATTCGCGCGAATACGAGGCGAAAAGGAAAACGAGGGAAAAGGAGGTCTTCGGAAAGAGGGAACTCGCCCAAAGGCTATCGGGACACGACCTCCATTTAGTCGATTTCGAAGTACCACAATACTCCTGCGTCATCGGACATTCACTTAGGAAAATGAACTTCCACCAAAAACATGGCGTGCACGTTGTCTCCATCATGAGAGGGAAACAGCGCATCAACATACCTTCCGCCGACGAAGTCATCTTCCCGCTCGATAAGCTGCTCGTGCTCGGAACAGACGAACAACTGAAATCCTTCAACGACACGCTCATCACGAACAATGAGGAATGGGTGAAGGATACGCAGAATGTCGGAGTCGTCATCGAACAATTCCAAATCTCCCCGAAATCAACATTGGCAGGCAAAACCATCAGTCAATCAGGCATCAAAGAATACTCCAAATGCATGGTTGTGGGCATAGAACACGAAGGAACCACCACCATGAACCCATCCCCTAACACGGAGATATGCATCGGCGACTTCATTTGGATTGTGGGCGAAACGGAGAAAATCCAAGGATTGATGAAGAACTGCGAATCAATATCCATCTCCGACGAGCAATAAACACCAACAGCTCTCCATTCGACCAAAATCAAGAATTTGCAAGAAATCAAAACTGCTAATAATTAGGTTGGCATTCTCGTTTTTTATACCTAATTTTGCAGTTACATTTTATGCGAAGTAATTTTTATGTTTAAAATAGGTCTTGATATAGGCTCCACAACCGCAAAAATCGTGGTGCTAAACGAAACGGGGGAGGTAATTTATTCTTCATACAAACGCCACATGGCTAACATCAAAGGAGCCATCGCAGCTTTCCTTGAAGAATTAAAATCCTCACTAACAACAGAAAAATTCACGCTTTCCATCACTGGTTCGGTAGGATTAGGAGTGTCGGAAAGATACGGCATACCCTTTGTCCAAGAGGTTATAGCAGCGACGGAGTTCACAAAGAAAGTTCATCCTGAGATCTCCACCATCATCGATATAGGCGGAGAGGACGCAAAAATCGTATATCTTAAGAACGGACAAGTTTCCGACCTTCGAATGAACGGAAACTGTGCGGGCGGTACCGGCGCATTCATCGACCAGATGGCGCTCTGCCTTGGCGTGGAGGTGACCGACCTTGACGGACTCGCTCAAAAAGCGCAGCACGTCTACCCTATCGCTTCCCGTTGTGGTGTGTTCTCCAAAACGGATATCCAAAACCTCGTGGCGCGCAACGCCTCGAAAGAAGACATCGCAGCCTCCATCTTCCGCGCCGTAGCCGTACAAACCGCCAGCGCCTTGTCACACGGTTGCGAAGTGCGTCCGAAGGTGCTCTTCTGCGGAGGTCCGCTCACCTTCATCGGATCACTCAGAAAGGCAATCGCCGAATACTTCAAATTAGACATAAAAAAAGATTGCGTCGTACTTGATAACGCGAACATCATCCCTGCTTGGGGTACCGCTCTCTTCAAGAACGACATGACGCCTATCGACGTCAACGAATTGACTGAAATATTGAACCGCGAACCAATCAAAAAGGTCACGGCTAACCCGAATAAAAACAAAACGAATGTCACCCTTCCCCCTATCTTCAAAGACGAGGAGGAATACATGGCTTGGAAAGCCGAAAAGGAGAAATCCCACATCCCGGTCGTCAACCTGAACGAATGCAAAGGCAAGACCTACTTGGGTATCGACTCAGGCTCTACCACCACCAAGATCGTGCTCATCAACGAGACGGGCGACATCCTTTACAAATACTATACCCACAACGGAGGAAACCCGATCGGTGCGGTACGCCGCGGTTTGGACAAACTGAAAGCGCGCTGCATCGAGGAGAACCTCGACCTCGAAATCACCGCTGGATGTTCCACCGGATATGGAGAGGACCTTATCAAGGCCGCCTTCTCACTCGACTTCGGCATGATCGAAACCATGGCGCACTATGTGGCCGCCAAAAACATGTGCCCTGAAGTCTCCTTCATCCTCGACATCGGAGGTCAGGACATGAAGGCCATCTACGTGGAGAACGGCGCATTGACCCGCATGGAAATCAACGAGGCTTGCTCTTCCGGTTGCGGATCTTTCATCGAGACCTTCGCCCAGACTTTGGGTTGCGAAATCACCGACTTCGTCTACCAAGCCTGCCAAAGCCAGAACCCTTGTGACTTGGGTACCCGCTGCACGGTCTTCATGAACTCAAAAGTGAAACAAGTGCTCCGTGAAGGTTATGCGGTAAGCGACATCGCCGCAGGTCTCGCCTATTCAGTCGTTAAGAACTGTCTGTTCAAGGTGTTGAAAATCAAGAACTACGACGAATTAGGAAAGAACATCGTACTCCAAGGAGGAACGATGAAAAACGACTCGGTAGTCAAAGCGTTCGAAAACCTCACAGGCAAAAACGTATATTGCAATAACGTACCCGAACTAATGGGCGCCTACGGTTGCGCACTCTACGCGAAGAAGATGCACGACCAAAACAAGCAGCCTATTCCGCTCGACAACTACCTCAACTCAGCCGATTTCGAATCGAAGGTGTTGTCATGCAAGGGTTGCGATAATAACTGCCAGATCACCAAATACAGCTTCAAGAACGGAGGCGTCTACTACTCCGGAAACAAGTGCGAGAAGGTGTTCAATAACGGCGGAAGCAAGACGAAGCCGGGCATCGACATGAGCGCAAGGAAATACCACGAGCTCTTCGACCGCGCCGAGCAACCTTCCAAACTGCTCAAGCCGCTCTTCAAGATGGGTATCCCGCGCGCCTTGAACATGTACGAGGAATTCCCTTTCTGGCACACATTCTTCACCGAATGCAACATAGAAGTGGAACTCTCTTCCACCTCCACCTATAGAAACTACGAAAAGGGCGTCCACTCCGTGATGTCGGACAACATCTGCTTCCCTGCGAAGTTGGTGCACAGCCACATCTACGAACTGCAAGACAAAGGCGTGGACAGAATCTTCTTCCCGCGCGTCGTCTATGAGTGCGTCGAGGACAACGCCGCCCACAACAGTTTCAACTGCCCTATCATCATCGGTTATCCGGACGTGGTGCAAAGCGCCATCGACTCCGAAATACCGATTGACTCGCCAGTCATCTCGTTTAAAGACGAACAATTGCTACTCAAGCAACTGGTGCGTTACATGAAGGGATTGGGCGTTTCAGAAAAGACCGTGAAAGAGGCGCACAAAAAAGCGGTGAAAGCCTATAGCGAATTCGGTCTGAATCTGCGCAAAATTAACGAGGAAGCTTACGAAAACTCGAAGAAAGAGAACAGGTTGGTCATCGTCCTCGCCGGACGACCTTACCATACCGATCCGCTCATCCAGCATAAAGTCTCAGAGATGATTTCCCAAATGGGCGTCGACGTCATCACCGAAGAAATCTCAAGGAAAAACAACTGCGACGAGAAGGAAGCGTTCATCATCAAACAATGGTCGTTCGTCAACCGTATCCTCAACTCCGCTCAATGGGCGGCTAGACAAGGAAAGAACGTCCACTACGTGGAGACCACCTCATTCGGTTGCGGACCTGACGCGTTCTTCACAGACGAGGTACGCAGTTTGCTCAACCGTTACGGCAAATCATTGACGCTCCTGAAAATCGACGATATCAACAACGTCGGTTCCATGAAGTTGCGCGTGCGCTCCCTCATCGAAAGCTTGAAATTCGAGGCGAAAGAATCCGCCGAAGTGAAACCGTTCGTGAAACCTAGACGTTTCGAAGTAGGCGACAACGAACGCAGAAAGATTCTCGCGCCATTCTTCACAGAATACCTTTCCCCACTCTTCCCTGCCGCATTCAAATGGGCGGGCTACGACATGGAATCGTTGCCTTTGAGCAACGCCGAGTCGAACGATGTGGGTCTGAAATATTCCAACAATGAGGTTTGCTACCCTGCCACTCTGATCGTGGGAGACCTGATCAAGGCGTTGCAGTCCGGCAAATACGATTTGGACAAAGTGGCTGTAGCCGTCACCCAATTGGGTCAGTGCCGCGCCGCCAACTATCCTCCGCTCATCCGTAAGGCGATTGTGGACGCAGGCTTCTCTCAGGTGCCTGTCATCGGAATCGGCGGAACGGACAACATCGAGGACCAGCCAGGATTCAAACTGAACCTAATCAAAGCGGCTCCGCTCATCATCTATGCCACCATGTACGGAGACTGGTTGTCCATCTTCTACCACGCCATTGCGGTGCGCGAGAAGAACAAGGGAGAAGCGCGTAAATTGCGTGACCTCTATTTGGACAAAGCCAAACCATTGGTTGAGAAGAACGACACGAAGGGTCTGCTCAAACTGACAGGCGAGGCAGCGAGAGCCTTCAACGCAGTGCCTATCTACGAGGACCGCGTCTATCCGAAGGCAGGTATCACAGGAGAGATATTCTTGAAATTCAATCCATATGCGCACCGTTACGTGCCGGATTGGTTGATGGAGCATGGTGTAGAGGTCGTACCTTCCACGGTACACAACTTCTTCTTCCGCGCGTTCGTCAACTACAAGTTCAACCGAGAGAACTTCGTGAAACGATTCAAAGTTCCGCCGTTGGTCATCGACATGGCCTACAACCTAATCCGCAAAGTGATGAAGAAATTGGAGGCGGAGGCTTCCCAATTCAAATATTACAAACCGGAACAGGACATCAAGACCATCAGCGAATACGCCAAGGACGTCATCAGCCTTTCCGCCCAGTTCGGCGAGGGTTGGCTCTTGCCTGCGGAGGTTATCGCCTTCATGAAGGACGGATGCAACAACGTGGTCAGCATGCAGCCATTCGGATGTATCGCCAACCACATCGTGGCGCGAGGCATCGAGAAGAAACTCAAAAGCGAATATCCGCAACTCAATATGCTTTCGCTCGACTTCGACGGAGGCGTCAGCGAGGCGAACATCGCCAACCGACTGTTGCTCTTCACCAGCAACATGAAGTAAGTTACGGATTGATTCCAACCAATCATAAAGCCGGGAACGCATAGACGTCTTCCCGGCTTTTTTGTTCCCCATAAAACACATATAGATTTTTAATCCATCTACCATTACTCATCTCTCCAACATGAGGTGAATGTAGGTTATGTTTATATAAAAAATAATATAATAACCTATAACACAACACATTAACTAAAAATATATAGGTTCGGAAAAGACAAAAAAGAAGGGGCGGTTTTCACAAAACACCCCGTTCATCATGAAAAACACTTGAGTTTAGAAGAATTTTTATTGTATCATGTAGTAAATTATCAGCTTATAAAGGACGATAGAAACATCGTTCCCACACACATCATCACACACATCCATTCGTCCGTTGTTTATTCCGTCTTCATATGGACGGGCACTTCGCCCGCCCTATGAAAAACAGAAGCGCATCTGTTTTTATAACCATATACACACACTATTTGACATTCTGAAATGCCCACAAATGCGCAGTACCTTCCTAATCGCGTTTTTTCTATTTAGAGTCAAGGAATCAGCAATGTCAGCCAAGCCCATGACAGGAAAAAAATCGTGACGTAAATAAAAAGTAGTTGTATTCTCATATGCGTAAAATTTTAAATGTAACATACCAAAATAGACATTGAGGTATACTTTTGCGCATACTATTCCACACGTAGAAATACTGAATGTTTATACCCTTATTTCACATCAACACACTTGCGACTTACAGTGGTAAAAGATTTCTCTTAAATCTTATCCTCATGCCTTTTATACAAATTTAACAAAATTCCTTTCTTTTCGGAACAAACAGCCCCCATTTTTCATTGATTGTTATCAATAACGAAAAGTGATATCATCTCACATTTCACTTTAAAAGACATATCATCGAAAAACGGGCCATTTTGAGCCCCTCAAAACCCTTTTTTACCCCTTGGAACACAACCATCCAAAATTGCGGGAAAAATCGCGCTATCGACCCCTATTGGAGCAAAACAGGCGGAATAAATTCTCACCTATACATTATATATAATAGAGAAAAAACAAAAATCGCGGACACGGTTTCCCTTATTCTGATTAAATGCTTACCTTTGCCCATATTTAACTTTTAGTCTAATATGGCAATAATAAAACCTTTCAAGGGCATCCGCCCTCCGAAAAACCTAGTGGAGAAAGTAGAGAGCCGTCCGTATGACGTGCTCGACTCCGAAGAGGCCCGCGCAGAAGCGGGTGACAACGAAATGTCTCTGTACCACATCATCAAACCGGAAATCGATTTCCCGGTAGGCACCAGCGAATATGATCCGCGCGTCTACGAAAAAGCAGCCCAGAACTTCCAAAAGTTCCAAGACAAAGGCTGGCTCGTGCAAGACGAGAAAGAGATGTACTACATCTACGCGCAAACCATGAACGGCAAGACCCAATACGGTCTGGTCATCGGAGCCTATGTGGACGACTATATGACAGGCGTCATCAAGAAACATGAATTGACACGCCGCGACAAAGAGGAAGACAGAATGAAACACGTGCGCGTGAACAACGCCAACATCGAACCTGTATTCTTCGCTTATCCGGACAACGCGACGCTCGACGCACTCGTGAAGAAATACACGGCGCAAAAACCTGAATACGACTTCATCGCCCCTATCGACGGATTCGGACATAAGTTCTGGCTCATCGACAACGACGACGATATCAAGACCGTCACCGCAGAGTTCGGGAAGATGAAGGCGCTCTACATCGCAGACGGTCACCACCGTTCAGCCGCAGCCGCATTGGTGGGCGACGAGAAGCGTAAACAAAATCCTAACCACAAGGGCGACGAGGAGTACAACTATTTCATGGCGGTGGCTTTCCCTGCCAGCCAATTGACAATCTTGGACTACAACCGCGTCATCAAAGATTTGAACGGACTCTCTTCCGAAGAGTTCCTCAAGGCGCTCTCCAAGAACTTCACCGTGGAGAAGAAAGGCGAGGCAGAATACAAGCCACAAGAGCTCCACGAGTTCTCCCTCTACTTGGACAACAACTGGTACAGCTTGAAGGCTAAGCAAGGCACATTCGACAATTCAGACCCTATCGGCGTGTTGGACGTGAGCATCTCAAGCAAGCTCATCCTCGACGAAATCCTCGGCATCAAGGATCTTCGTTCGGACAAACGCATCGACTTCGTCGGCGGTCTCCGCGGACTGAAGGAACTGAAACGCCGCGTGGACAACGGAGAGATGCGCACAGCCTTGGCTCTCTATCCGGTCTCTATGAAGCAGATTATGGACATAGCCGACAGCGGAAACATCATGCCGCCTAAAGCCACATGGTTCGAACCGAAACTCCGTTCCGGTCTTATCATCCATAAATTGTCATAAATCCATCCAAATAGAAAGCGCCTTTAACCCGAAAGAGTTAAAGGCGCTTTTTATTGTCAATTTTTTAATAATAAATATTCTAACTGATACTTTTATAAATTGTGCCAATCTCCAAAAATAAGATCCTCGTCCAATTCGTCGTTCGCCCCGCTTAAGAACTTATCGTCATAGTCGTCCGAGCACTGGAAAGAGATGAAACCGTCGCCCAAGTTTAGGTTCTCAGGCACCACCTCCTCGACAAGAGCGTCCCAATTGAGCATTGGGAAATATTCCTTCAGCAACATCTCGAAATCAGACTTCTCCAAAGAACCGTCGTTAGGCGTCTTGTCGTAATCCTTCGCCGCCGCTTCCAACTCCTGCTCGTGGATATCATAGATAGAGTCATCCATTTTCTCACCTTTCGGAACAGCGTTCGCATCGAAAAGTTTATCAATCGTCCAAAACTCCGTACCCGCATTGTTCATGTCCAAATAGATATTACGGAGGAAATTATTGTTCACCTGTTTACGGTTCTTCTTCACCTTCTTCTCGAAATCGTTGAAATACTTCGTCAGGAATTTCGCCAATTCTTCGTCTGAACTATCCTCCTTATTATTATCCGCGACTATCTCCCATTCGCGTACTTCACTGGGCGTGTTTTCAATGGATATTACATCTTCGTCATAAACGCCGATATATCCTAAATCGAAGTTGCCTCCGATTTCAAATTCCCCGTCGATGATTTTAATGTCTATCATATTATTAATTGATATTTTAATATACCTTGTAAATATATAATAATATTTTTGATTTTCAAATAGTTCTAAGGCAATGACCCGTCATCCAACCTGAAATAAATTTCAACATCATCCGACCGACATCACCGAAAACTATTGATATAAACATTGGGAATACTATCTACAGCTAGGGAAAAAGTTCTCGTTCGCAAGCAAAAACACATGAGACAGGTTCCCATGAGAACAAACACACAAGTTATAGTTAGACTTATACAGGTAAGTATTTATGACGCTACGGCAAGATAGGGCAGACGCCCTATCCTATTACCTAATAATAAAATCACAAAAGCTCTTTTACAGAGAAACCCGCCTGACACAAGTTCGTCCAAAATTCAGGATAAGACTTCGTGACCACCTCAGGATGATTGACACGAACGGAGCCCTTCACCATCGCCAGCGGAGCGAAAGCCATCGCCATGCGGTGATCCTCGTAAGTCTCCACGACAGGTAACCTCTGCGCCTCAACACGCTCACCCTTCCAGGCCAACCTGCCCTCACCAGGTTCCGACAATAAATAGCCGAACTTCGCACACTCGTTTTTAAGCGCGGCGATGCGGTCCGTCTCCTTAATCTTCAACGATTTCAAACCGGAGAACTCGAAAGGAATCTCAAGTCCGCAACACGTCGCCACCAACGTCTGCGCCAAATCAGGCTGCTCCAAGAAATCATACTCCATCAATTTGACAGGCTCGCCCGAGCGAGACAAAGATACGCCATTGCCCTCGAAAGCCGTGACTACGCCCAAAGGCTCGAAGATACGTCTGACCGCGCTATCCCCTTGGAAGCTGACGCTTCTCAAGAAAGGCAAACGGATGTCACACTCACGAGAGAAAGCAGCCATCTCGTACCAATAAGAAGAAGCGGACCAATCCGCCTCAATCTCGTAATCCATGCCAGCATATTTTTGAGGTTCGATTCTGATGACATTTCCCTGCCAATCACTCTCCACACCCATCTCACGCATCATACCCAACGTCATGCGGATGTAAGGCACAGAGACAACATCGCCCGAGAGTTCCAAAACAAGCCCCTCCCTCATGGAAGGCGCCACCATCAGAATAGCGGAAATGAACTGGCTGCTCACGCCACCATCCAAGACGATATGACCACCCGTCAGCTCCGTTCCACGGATGCGTAACGGAGGAAATCCCACGTTCTCCTCATAAGAGATTTCGGCGCCCAACGCATTCAACGCATCCACCAAGACCGCGATCGGACGATGCTTCATACGCTCGCTACCCGTGATATGCCAGAGCCCAGGCTTAGACGCCAGAAAAGCCGTCATGAAACGCATGGAAGTGCCAGCCGCACCCACATCGAAATGGTCGCCACCAGCATCTAAAGCACGCACCAAGACATCCGTATCGTCGCATTTCGCCAAGTTGCGGATGGAACGAATCCCGCCACCCACCGCACCCATAATCAGGGCGCGATTGCTGATGCTCTTAGAAGCAGGCAAAATAATCTCCGAGGAAATAGCGGTCCGCGGCGCCGTAATCTCATATATCATAAATTATATTCCTAATGTGTCCCTATAAAAATCCAATGACTCGAAGATATCCTTCTTCTCCACGCTCGTATTGATACGGATGTCACCTATGCCGCCCAGAAGCGTGAAGAGAATCCTTCCGTCCCCCTCGTTCTTCTTGTCATGCGTCATAAGCTCATAGAGCAAATCATACTCTTTGCAAGTGATATAGAGCGAACCATAATTCTCCTTGATTAACGAAACCGCTTGGCGGAACTCGTCCTTCGGGAAGCCCGTCAATTTATAAGAGAGATACAACTCGGAAATCATACCCCAAGCCACCGCATAACCATGCAAGCGCGTGTCATTCTGTTGGATCGCGTAACTCTCGAAAGCGTGTCCCACCGTATGGCCGAAGTTCAGCGCCTTACGGATATTCTTCTCCGTCGGGTCCTTGCGCACGATTTCCCGCTTCACCCCAATCGACTCTTCCACTAGCGCAGGCAAAGCGTCATAATCGATATGATCCAAATCATACGAAAGGATATGGTTCCAAACCTCACGGGAGGAAATCAAGCCATGCTTAATCATCTCGGCGAATCCGGAAAGGAAATTCTCCCTATCCAAAGTACGGAGGAAATCGACATCGATCAAAACCGATTTAGAAGGATTAATCACCCCGACCTCGTTCTTCAAACCGCCGAAATTAATGCCCGTCTTGCCACCCACAGCAGCGTCGATGGTGCCCAGCAAAGTAGTTGGAACGTTGATGTAATCCATACCACGCTTAAACGTAGAAGCGGCGAAGCCACCCAAATCGGTAACCATACCGCCACCAAGATTGATTAGGAGAGACTTACGGGTAGCGCCACGCTCCCCGAGGTGCTTCCAGACCGAAGCCAAAGCCTCCAAACTCTTGTTATCGTCACCCGCCTTGATGCAGATCACATTCGCGGGCGGGATGCCCAAGCCAGACAAATTGCCGAGGCAAAGGCGGTTCGTGTTCTCGTCCGTCAAGACAAACACCGAATCCAACGAGCGGTTACCCAACTCAGCAGGCAAGAGAGACTCCAACTTGCCCAACTTTATCAATTGTTCATTCTCCATCTTATCTCCATAAATTACTTCGTCCATTCTGATATCCCAAGCGTCGCTTGGCACGGAAGGAACATATTGTTCGGGGAAACAAACCCCTATCTTATAAGCCGAAAGATTAGGCAACAACCTATCATAATAACCTTTGCCACGCCCCAAACGATTACCCTCCGCATCGAAACCGACGCCAGGGACAACCGCCAAATCTATCATGCCCCAATCCGAGAAAAGCGCACCCGTAGGCTCCTGAATATGGAAATCACCCTCACGCATTCTATCAGCACCCTCATACTCCCTTATCTCCAAGGAATCGCCGGCCACAACGGGCAAGAAGATACGTTTCTTCCCATGCCAACGCTCCACAAAAGCGTGCGTCTCCACCTCATCAGGAAGCGACCAAAAAAGCAAAACGCACTTAGCCGAGACGAAGTGAGGATTCACCTCCAAAAGAGACCAGACACGAGTCGTCCGTTCCCTCTTTTCCCCGCAGGATAAACTCTTCACCGCAGCTTTGATCGATTTCCTTAATAATAACTTATCTTCAGACATGATAAAATCTATTTCTTTAATATCATGAACGATTCCACCTTAGAGTCATAAACGAGACGCAATAGATAGACTCCAGACGCACAATCCATTCCGATTGTAAATCCATCCTGGGACTCAGACAATCGTCTCGTCCGGACAAGTCGTCCATCCAATTCCGACAACTCATAGGAGAGAAATTTCTCCTGCGGGATGAGGCGAACATTCAAGACATCCTCCACAGGATTAGGGAAGACAACAGACGATAAAAGGTCAGCATGGTTTTCCATCACCGAGACCTCAGAAACTCCAAGCCTTACGACAGGTTCGATATACAATGAAGTCGGCACATCCCAAAAAGGATGCGACCTCTCAAACGGTGACCAAGAATCGCCCAATTTAAAATAGGCCGTGTTCTTCCCGTCGGACTTCGACTCCGAGAAACAAAGAGCGAAATCATTTGAGGCATTCCTATTTATCTTTATCGAAATAAAGAAAGATGAATCCACAACAATCGGAGTTCTTAATCTATAATAATTATCCTTCAACGACCACTCAATCAAATCATCCTTTTGCAATCCCCCGAAACCTTTGGAATAACTCAAGATGCCCATTCTTAGCGTGTCCTCAGAAAGGAGTTTATCAGGCAACGAATCACCACTATAAACCCTCAATAAAACCGGATCATCCTCTGAGTATGTGCCAACATAAGGAACGAAATAGACACCATACAAAGCTGAGTGGTTCTCCCTCACACGGAAATGCTCAGCATACTCGTCAATACCATACGAATTATTGCCAGCCGCATATTCACCATTCGGATCGTCCAAATAAGGCAACTCGTCCCCTCCCCAATTGGAGAGACGCGAAAATGGAAGAGCGTCAGCCTCCATGCCTTCACACGAAAAGTCGCCAGCCGCCTTAGGATCGAGCAATTTGCTAAGATCGTCCGACCAAGATTCGCTCAAAGCCCAAAAAGCGTCATACCCCGGAGAAGAACAAGACTCGCTCGTGGCGCCACCTGATAACGAACCGATAATACGATCTTCTGCATCGAAAAGCGCAGCCCCAGAAGAACCACCCTCCATAATACCGACCTCCCATCTATCCACAAACCAATGCATATCCGGAGCAAACACATCATCATAAACGAACGATTTCAAAATGACATCATCCTCCTCGACCGACACTTTCAGCACATCCTTATTCGGATAATGAAAACTATAATACGGAGAAGATATATTCCTTGTCGCATTCCAACCCGCATAATAGACCCCGTACTCCAAAGGCGGACGATCGTTCAACTTCAACAATAAAGCATCCGACTCCCTCTTCAGAAAAACGATTTCAGAACCCGCCATACTCATTTCCATCGACCCGTAAATGTCGACATGGCAATGAGGACGTCGGAAATTAAAAAAGAAAATACTCTTCGCCGCCTTATCAAACACCACATTCGCTTCGTGGTCATAGAGACAATGTGAAGATGTGATCATATAAGGCGTACCATCTTTAGCCGTATTATTTATCATGTTCCCTGAACAAAAATCCGTTCCCTCCACAAAATATAACACCGTGCTTCTCATTTGCAACTCGTGTTCCCCGTAACAGTTCGCATCTACCTGGCAATAAGCAGAATTATTCCCCACAGTAAACGATTTGAGATCCTTATAATCGTGATTCACACTTCCGATTTTCAGACGTGACGTACTACCTTTCGGGCGTATCAACTCCACAACCACCTCATCACCCGGAAGAGGAGCGGTAGCCAAAACTCCACTCAAAGAATTATTTTCAGAAGTAAAAGAACCCCTGACCACACTTCGATCCGGCGTATAGAGAAAGAGCCGGGAACCTTCGTCCAACCAATATTCGTCAAATATAAGATTCAAAGAATATGCGCCATCCGAGACAATACGCAAACGCCAAACGGAAGTGCCATCCTCCAAATAACGGACTACACCTGAATTTTCAGGCGTATAATCCACCTTAAAAGCATGAGCAAAACGCACAGCACCACAACGAACTGAAGTTGAAGTATCGGTGGCACGCAAAGAATCGAAATCGATATGAGGCATACGCATCGTCTCACTATCCCCACCATTTCTCAAACGGGTAGCTGCACCCAATTCATCCGGCATAGGCCAACCTCCATGACTAATTTGCCCATATATATCCAAACAAAAAAATACGAGCGCACTACAAATTATCGCTTTGAACAAACGCATAACAAAAACAATTTATACAAATCAAAAAAAAATAAACTAGGACGTCCACCCAATAGATTCCATCTGAAAATTCGTTCCGCCAAAGGAGAAAGCGCAGCCATAACCTTCGTCAAGCCAAGCCCTTCCAACTTGCGGAAACAACGCAAGAGCTTCACACTGTCGGCAAACAAATCGGCATCCTCCACCTTACAATAGATGTTCCATAAATTACGGACCGAATTGCCGCTCTTCTCCAAGAAAAGGTCGGATGCGTCATACGAGAGGTGCGTCAACGGATTGTCGATATGCGTGACCTTGATTCCCGCACGTTTCAGACATAGACCGAAGAGCGTGTCTTCATGACCATACCCACTCAAAGACTCATCGAAACGCACCCGTTCGAAGATAGACTTGCGTATCATGAAATTGAAGGTGGAAAAAGAGTCGTTCGGACGCTTGTTACGCTCTTGCGCACATCGTTCCTCCCGTTTCTTGCCATACTTCCAGCGAAGAAGATGATCCTTTGATGTCGGCTCGTCGCCATAACGGTAACCGCCTACCACCACATCAGCCCCTTCCATCCTAAGATAATCACTGAGAAAAGAGGGCGAATCCGGAAAGACATCACAATCCATGAAAATCAGATATTCATAGATAGCCTCGTCCGCCAAACGGTTACGAACCGCGGAGCGACCCACGTTACGTTCCAACCGCTTATACCGCACGCACTCTAACGAACCGAGCGCTCCATTCTCCGTAAGATACTCCGTAGAACCGTCATCCATCAGCAAAATCTCGAAGATGCAGGACAAATCCGACGCCTGCCTACGCAATTCACGCACAAGCGAAGAGACATCCTTGTTGAATATAGGTATACAGATGGATAACTCCATAAACTCCACATTTCACTTAATAAGAATACAAAAATACAAAATAGTGGCGAAAAAGTTTAAATTCGCGTGTTGATAATCATAATAAAAGAGAACATGAATATAGAAATCGAAAGAAAATATTTGCTTAAAAACGACGAATGGAAAAAATTGGCCAAAGGCACATATTACCGCCAAGCCTATCTGAACGAACCGGGCGGCAACACCGTGCGCGTACGCATCGAAGGAGACATAGCGAAACTGACGATTAAAGGGAAAGCGCAGAACTTCTCACGCATAGAAATCGAATACGAGATTCCGATGGAAGACGCAGAAGCGCTCTTCTCGCTCGCGAAGACACCTTCCGTGGAGAAATACAGATATAAGATACCTTACGCGGGAAACATCTGGGAGGTGGACGAATTCTTGGGAGAGAACCAAGGACTGGTAGTGGCGGAGATCGAGCTACGTTCAGAAGACCAAACGTTCGAAAAACCCGAATGGATCGGCGAAGAGGTCACGCTAGACAAACGCTACACAAACTCCAATTTGGCGAACATGCCTTTCTCTAAGTGGGGAATAAAATAAATATACATGACACTCATCTCATATAGATTCCATCACATAAGAAAACTCTATTTTCTTCCTTTTCTCTTTGTATTTTTCTCTTCCTGTGAAGAGAAAGAAACAGGAGACGAGGCTAGAAAATTTATTCCCAATAACCATTATATCGTAGAAATAAACTCAGAACCTGTCACATCCAAAACAGAATACGTCGACGGCCACTTTATATTAAGATCCCCTAATAACCCCGATACGCTGTTATCCTCCCCCATGAAAATTAAAGGCAGAGGCGAAGCCACATGGTTCAACTACCCAAAAAAACCGTATCATATCGAATTTGAAGAAAAAGTTTCACTCTTCGACTGGAACAAAGGGAAAGACTACTACCTTCTCGCCAATTATACAGATAAATCTATGATAAAGTATGAAGTCGCATTCTCATTAGCACGATATCTTAATATGGATTATACCCCTAACTCGGAATTCATCGAGTTATTTTTAAACGACGAATACATCGGATTATACCAAATCACAGAGCCTATAAAACAAGGGAAAAAACGCATAAACACTCCTGAAAACGGTTTTATCCTTGAGATAAATAACCAAATGATTTATAACTCGTTCAATGCGGAATGGGACGATTTCCACTTCAAAGACGGCGACATCTATTTCACATTTAAATATCCTAAAACCGATAGTGACAAAGAGGCGATACAACCTTCCGCCCTTCAATACGTACAAGCCATTACCGATAATTCATTATGCTCGTCAATGATCGATCTCAAATCTTTTGCTAAATGGTGGTATGTCAACCAAATAATGTGTAACGGAGATCCTAACATTTACTTCTTCCTCGGCACAGACAATCTTCTTCATGCCGGTCCCGTATGGGACATCGAATGGTCATGCGGTCATGGTTCAAATGATGGGACAAGAGGGAAACACACAACGCTTTCATACCCATATTATGACAAACTACTACAAAACAACGCCCCCTTTAAAAATGAATTAGCCAAAATTATCCAAGACCCTGGCATAATCTATCAAATATACCAAACGGCTTGCGACAAAGTAGGATCAGTAACCAATAACTTTACCAGATGGGAAATCCTAAATCAAAGAATAGCCGTTGGTTGTAACCCATTAGGTTCATGGCAAGCTGAAGTTGACGCAGATAGAGATTTCGTTATCGAACAAATGAAATACATCAACAATTATATTCTCGGAAACTTACAAGACTCTAACTCCTCTTCCAAATAACTTCAAAAGTCTTTTTACCGTTCACGGCTCCTCTGGTTCCGGAAACCAAACGCTTTTAGAGAACAACTCGTTTAATCTCAAATAGTTCTCCTCATACCAATTCATCATATAATCCACCTCGTCAAAAGAATTGTCGGTAATCAGTTCGGAAGAATACCACTTGGCATACTCACGTTCCCACGCCCCCGACCAGTCGAAGAGACTCGCATAACCCATCATGAGCGAACGGACATGCTCGACAGACAACATATTGTCCTTCAATTCATTCCATCGTTTCGCCAATAAACGGAAAAAGAAAGGATCACGCATCGAAAAGAGACGTTTATACGGCTGCACGCGGCTGACATAAGAGAGGTCGCCATAGTCATTCCGCCTCGTACCATCCCAACAATTCCCGCCGAAACTGCTATCCATATCCCACGGGGAAATCCAAAACGGAGCGGTCGAATCCCTCCGACTCAGGTAGGTGTTCTTCAGACGATTGTCATGCAAATTGAAGGCGACAAGCAATAGGGCGTAATCGACCAAATTATCCATATAGAAATATTTATCCAACATGGGAAGCCATTCATCGTCGGGAAGGGAATCCGCATTGCAGAAATCCCTTAGTTCAGCCAAAGGACTCCAAGCCTCCCGGCTCGGATGCTTCTTCGGATATTTAAGTTCAAACGTCTGGAACCGCAACGTGTCGGCAGGCACATCGGTCATCTTAGTATTCAGCTGCTCCTCAATCACCCAATGCACGCACTTGTAAAGGACGCCGCGCACCTTACCATTTACCTCGTCATACTTTTTCAGGGATAAAGAATTTCTGTTCACCATATTAGACAAACAATAGATTCCCACGTACTCCCCGTTTACCGTCAACTCCACATTACACCCCTCTATACCAGGTCTATCCATCTGATAATAAGGGACGCTACAAAAACTGTTCCAAATATCGAAAATCACCCTATTCCTCATCCGACCGCGATCGATGTACATCGCATCCAGCATCCACGAACCGTCGCCGCACATACCCAGCAAATCATCATCCACCTTCTTCCCCTGCTCCACCAACTTAAGAGCGAAAGCCTTCTTAGGGTAAGTCAGCGCCGCAGAACCGCGAAATTTCACGCGACAATGCCTACGCACAACGGAATCCTCTCCCGCAACCGTCACCGTTCCCTCCACATACCCCTCCTTGGTGATAGGAAGATCTGTGGAGATGGAAACCGTAGGAAGAGCCGACGAAGCGCCCGCCGACGAACCAATAGCACAAAAAAGAAAAATTAAGAACAAAACAGCATTAGAAACAAAAGAAGGATGCGAAGACATCGCACCCTTCCCACAGATTATATTTCCTTGATTATTCCTCATCTTCACGATTCCTACGACCCGAGAAACCCCTGCCGCCTCTATCGCCTCTCTCTTCGTTTCTATCGTCACGGCGACGGAAAGGACGCCTGAAATCATCACGTCCGCCACCATCCTCATCGTCATAGCGGCGGAAAGGACGCTTGAAATCGCCACGTTTGCCGCCATCCTCATCGTCACGACGACGGAAAGGACGCCTAAAATCGTCACGTCTGCCACCATCCCTGTTACCCTCAAATCTCGGTTTGCCGCGGAAGTCACCTTCACGGTCACGTCTGAAATCAGGGCGACGGTCGCCATCATTATCATCCCTCTTACGGAAACTCTTAAATCCCTCGCCGTCACGATCGAACGGACGTTGAGCACGTTGCTCTTTCCATTCGGCAGCCCTAGCACTTCTATTCTCTTGGTATTCGCGCTCCTTCTCAAACGCCTCATGTCTGCGGCGTTGATACTCACTCTGCTCATCCTCACTCTTGGAAACCCTGTTCCAAGTATCCTCCTCAGCTCTCACGAAAGAACCATCCTCACGAATAGGGTTGAACTTATCAGCCTCCTGAGAAGCAGGTCTGCGTCTTGGTCTATCCTCCTCCTGTTCGGGAGGAATCTCCTGACCCTCGTTACGCTCACGCAAATAATCGTTTCTACGGCCCTTGAACATCTCATATTTTCTGAACTCACACTCGATGGCGCCGTTCAGCAACTGATATTTGACGGAAGGCCTCAACCCGATACGGTCGGTCATCTCACAAGGCACGGTGATAATCCAAGCAGACATATCGGTGAAGTCACGCTTCAATTTCGCACCGATCTCCTCGTAGAGCGTCTCCATATCGATAGGCTTCAATCTTTCCCCGTAAGGAGGATTGAACATGAGCATCGTCTCGTTTTCAGGACGCTCGCAACCTTGGAACGGTTGATGTTTCAGCTCAATGTATTTAGTCAAGCCCGCACTCTTCACGTTTTCGGTCGCGATACGCAAAGCGGCAGAAGATATATCGGAAGCGTAGATTTTATGAGTGAACTCACGCTCTTGGGATTCGTCGTTATACATATCCTCGAGCAACTCCTTATCGAAGTCCGGCCATTTTTCAAAGGCGAAACCCTTCCTATATATACCCGGAGCGATGTTCAAAGCCATAAGAGCAGCCTCGATGGCGATGGTACCCGAACCGCACATAGGATCCATAAAATCAGTCTGGCCATCCCAACCTGCGAGTTTCAACATACCTGCGGCGAGCACCTCATTAATAGGCGCCTCGGTCTGCTCCACCTTGTAACCTCTCATGAAAAGAGGCTCTCCGGAACTATCCAGAGAGAGCGTACAGCTATCTTGGGAGACATGAATATTCAATTGGACATCCGGATTTTTAATACGGACGGAAGGTCTCTCATTATATTTCTCCATGAAATGGTCCGCAATAGCGTCCTTCGCTTTGTAAGCGAGGAATTTGGAGTGCTTGAAGTTCTCTGAATGCACGACAGCGTCGATGGCGAAGGTTTTCTTCGTGTCCAGATACTCAGACCAATCCATCGATTTGATGATATTGTAGACCTCATCAGCGTCCGACGCCGTAAAATGGTGAATCGGCTTTAAGATGCGCAATGCGGTACGGCATCTGAAATTAGCCTTATACATCAACTCCTTGTCACCAAAGAAGCGGACACCTCTTGTAATAATCTCCACTTGGTCCGCACCCAACTCTACCAACTCCTTTGCCAGCACCTCTTCCAATCCTTGAAAGGTCTTGGCAATCATTTCAAAATTATTTGCCATCGCGAAAATTTGTATATTTTTGCCGTTGCAAAGATACGAAGAATTATGATAGTTTTCGTAAAGACAGAAAAAAACCACAACTAACTCTTCACAGAGTGATTGTGGTCGCCTATTTTAAAGTATAAATGTTTCCTGACAACGAAATCAATAATTCATTTCGTTTTGCATTGCAAATGTAATAACAATGCCATCGGGGCATGGGTGAACCATGTTTCATTTTATGGGTGATTTTGTTACAAACTCAAAAACAATCGATGAAATCGTCATTTTTTGCACAATATTCACTAAATTTGTAACGTTATAGAGATAAAAAAAATGAAACAGATAGTCTTCGCTACAAACAATCCGCACAAGGTGGAAGAAGTCCGAAACAAGTTGAACGGATTATTCGAAATCCGTACCCTATCAGAAATCGGTTGCACGGACGACATACCCGAAACCGCCGACACGCTACAAGGGAACGCAGGTCAGAAATCACACTACCTATTCGACCGCTTCCACTGCGATTGCTTCGCAGACGACACAGGCTTGGAGGTGGAGGCACTTGACGGCGCACCCGGCGTCTATTCCGCAAGATATGCGGGACCCGACAAGGATTCCGAGGCGAACATCGACAAACTCCTCGCCGAACTTGATGGGAAGGCAAACCGCCGCGCGAAATTCAGGACGGTCATTTCCCTGATTTTAGACGGTAAAGAATATCTATTCGAAGGCTCCGTCTCAGGAACCATCCTGACCGAGAGGCACGGCAAACAGGGATTCGGCTATGACCCTGTCTTCCAACCCGACGGATTCGAGCGCTCGTTCGCGGAACTCTCCATGGAAGAAAAAAACAAAATCAGCCACCGCGGCAAAGCCGTAGAAAAACTAATCCGCTTTCTGAACGATTATAAATAAACGTTTCAACTATTAAAATAAATATGAGAAACCTAATAAAACCGATACTGCTTCTTTGCGCCTTAGTGTATACCGCCTCAGGATTCTCCCAATTGGAGATGGGAGGATGGCAAACATTCTTCAACTATAATAACGTCAATAAAATAGCGGAATCAAAGGACAAAATTTACGCGCTCAGCGACGGAAACCTTTTCTCCGTAGACAAAGAATTCCAAAGCATCGAAACCTATACAAAACTGGCGGGACTTTCGGACAACAACATCATAGACATCGCATTCTGCGAGAATCAGAACACGATGGTAATCGTTTACAATAATTGCAACATAGACCTTCTGAAAAACAACCGCATCACCAACGTGCCGGACCTCAAAAATACCGAAGTGAGCAGTAAGAAAATTAACAACGTCACCATGAAGGGGAAATACGCCTACATGTCTTGCGGATTCGGAATCACTGTGGTCGATATTGAGAAAGGGGAAATAACAGACACCTACATCATTGGAGACAAAGGTGCGTATCTTCAAGTCAATAATGTGGCTTTCTTCCATGACACAATTTATGCGATTACCTCCCAAGACATCAGATTCGCTTCCACGAATAGCAAAAACCTCGCGGATTTCTCACAATGGGAAGTGCTTAAAAACGGGCAAATCCCCCAAAATATTTCTGACATATTTATCCAAAACGACAACCTATTTATCCTTACCAAGGACCAAATATTACGCATCGATAGCAATTCGACAATTACATCCGTGCTTAATATTGAAGGAGCTGACCAAATCATCACATCAGGGAAATTTATCATCTGCCAACATGATACTTTAAAAGCTTTCGACGAAAACTTCAACGAGGAATACACCGTCGTAGGAGATTCTATGATCGTCACGGCCATCTACTCTGCCTCAACAAACTCTTATTGGGCATCCAACTTCCATAAAGACGGACAACACATCTTAACCCAATATGATGAAAACGGCAACATTCAGAACACATTCGTTCCGAAGGGCCCTTTCTCAGGAAGCGTCGCAGCACTCCACTATCAAGGAAGCAAACTCATCACATGCTCCGGTGGTCCATGGGAGACCCCAAGCAACAACCCGGGCATCATCCAAATTTATGAAAACGGCAACTGGTCTATCATAAGCGGGACAGCGATAGATAAAGCGATGGCGGATTCAACCGGCGGATTCGCTGACGTGATGGACGTCGCATTAGACCCAGCCGACAACAACCATCTTTTCGCTGCTTCATGGCATGGCGTATTCGAATTCCAAAAAGAGAAATTGATCCACCACCACTGGAAAGATAATCCCTACTTCAGACAAGGGAACACGAAGAATTTGATGACCGACGGAATCACTTTCGATAAAGATGGCAACCTATGGATCCTTCATATGAAGAATATTTATCCAATCACCATAATGACCCCTCAAAAAGAATGGTATGGCCTCTCCTATCCTGAAATAGAAAAAAAGGAGACTCTTAAAGAGATTTTCATCGATAGCAAAGGCTATCTCTGGGTCATCCTCCCAAGGGAAGACAGAGGATTGTTCTGCGCATATATGAACAAGACACCATTCAAATCAACTGACGACAGCCATACCATCCGATCTAGCTTCAACGATAAGGACGGTCACAGCATCACCCCTAATGCGATCAGATGTATTACGGAAGATAAGGACGGCGTCATCTGGGTAGGAACTAGCAACGGACCTATGCTTATTTCTGACCCATCGAAATATTTCAACTCCGACTTTGTCATAGACCGCATAAAAATCACGAGAGAAGATAATTCAAACTACGCTGATTACTTACTCGAAAACGAACAAGTGAACGCAATAGTCGTTGACGGAAGCAACAGAAAATGGATTGGCACTTACCAATCCGGACTCTATCTGCTCTCCCCTAATGGAACGGAGACACTCCACCATTTCACGACGGAAAACTCTCCACTCTCCTCCAACACAATCATCGATTTAGCAATCAACGACGAGACAGGCGAGCTTTTCATCGCTACCGCAAACGGTCTACTCCTTTACAAAAGCGATGCGACAAAGAGCATGAAATCATACAAAGATGTTTTCGCCTATCCTAACCCGGTCAGAGAAAATTTCGATGGCCCAATCACCATCTCGGGACTCATGGAGAGCAGCCTCGTACGCATCTCGGACACGGAAGGCAGAATCATCCACCAAGGCCGCTCCAACGGCGGTACTTACGTCTGGGATGGTAACGACTTGAACGGAAGACGTGTCGACACGGGCGTCTACTTCATCTATGCGGCACTCGACGATGGTACCTATTCTATGGTGACAAAAATCGCTTTTATTAAATAATAAAATGATAATCAAGGATTTATCTTCAATTAAAGAAACCGCAAAAGAGTTCGTCGCCCAAATGGACGACCACAAGATATACCTATTCTACGGTTCGATGGGGGCTGGAAAAACAACCTTCATCCGCGCCATCTGTGAGGAACTTGGCGTGAAAGATGTGATCAATAGCCCCACTTTCGCCATCATCAACGAATATACCGACGGGAAAGGGAAACCGATTTACCACTTCGACTTCTACCGCATCAACAAGGTGGAGGAGGCTTACGACTTCGGCTACGAGGACTACTTCTACAGCGGAAACATCTGCTTCGTGGAATGGCCGGAAATGATAGAGGAACTGCTCCCAGCAGACGCCGTGAAGGTCTCCATCCGTGAGAAGGAAAACGGGGAACGTGAAGTCATCATCGACAAAAAGGCATGAACATAGGATTCGACGCTAAACGCGCCTTCTGCAACAGCCGAGGGCTTGGGAACTATAGCCGCGACACGATTCGCCTATTGTCCGAACAATTCCCCGCAAACCATTACAGCCTCTTCACACCCAGAATCAACGAATCCATCCGCTGGAGTTACAACACGGAATGCGCCTCAACGGAGTTACCACAGGGCATCTTCTCGAAGAAACTTTTCTCCTCGCTTTGGCGCACAAAGAATATCTGCGAAGATATAAAACGTTTAAACATAGATATTTACCACGGGTTGAGTCATGAACTTCCCTATGGAATAGAGAAGACGGGCACCAAAACGGTCGTCACAATGCATGACCTCATCTTCCTGAAAAACCCTGAACTCTTCCCACTTTTCGACCGTTACTCCTTCAAAAAGAAATATACGCATGGTTGCAAGACCGCCGATAGGGTCATCGCCATCAGCGAGGAGACCAAACGCGACCTCATCGAATTCATACAGGAGGACGAGTCCCGCATAGACGTGGTCTATCAAGGCTGCAACCCGATCTTCCACCAACCTGTGGAGGAGAGAGAACTGGAGGAGGTGAAGAAACGCTTTTCGCTTCCGAACCAATTTATGTTAATCATATGCGCCATCGAGCGTAGGAAAAACCATGAGTTGATCTTGAAAGCGATGCGGAATCCCCAACTGGACATTCCGCTCGTCATCGTGGGCAGACCTTCCGAATATAAGAACCATCTGGACGAACTCATCCACGAATACCACTTGGAGAACCATGTGATTTTCTTAGACGCTATGCCGACCGAAGCCCTGCCAGCGCTCTACAAACTGGCCTCCGTCTTCGTCTACCCTTCCCTCTTCGAAGGATTCGGCATCCCCATCTTGGAATCGCTCACCATGGGCACACCCGTCGTGACCAGCAAGGGAAGCTGTTTCCGCGAGACCGGCGGCGACGCAGCCCGCTACATCGACAATAGCGACGCCGACCAACTGGCGGCGACACTCATCGACATCCTCCAACATGAAGATCTCCAACAAGAGATGGTCGCAAAAGGATTCGCTCACGCCCAAAAATTCTCGGACGAATCCATCGCCCGAAACCTAATGTCCGTCTACAATAAAATACTATAATATTATGCCAGATATCATCACATCCGCCCTTCAATCCATCGGCATCAACGAACTGAACGAGATGCAACAAGCCTCACTACGCGCCAACGAGTCCGGCCGCGACGTGATTCTCCTCTCGCCTACCGGCTCTGGAAAGACGCTCGCCTTCCTGCTCCCGCTGTTACGGCAGATGAAACCGGGCACCAACGATATCCAGGCATTGGTCATCGCCCCTTCCCGTGAACTGGCGCTGCAAATCGAAGAGGTATTCCGCTCACTCAAAAGCGACCTGAGATCCACCTGCTGCTACGGCGGCCATGCGATGGATCTGGAGAAGAACGCCCTCGCTACCCGCCCAGAACTCTTGGTGGGTACACCAGGAAGAATCCTAGACCACATCAACCAAGGAAGCTTCGACCCTTCCACCATCAAATTCCTCATATTGGACGAATTCGACAAATCGCTCGAACTCGGATTCCAAGCGGAAATGGAGGCGGTCATCTCCAAACTGGCAGGCGTGAAGAAACGTATGTTGCTCTCCGCCACGAAGATGGAGGAGATTCCGACGTTCACGAAAATCCACCATCCGATGTCGCTCGACTTCCTCGGAAACACCGAGACGCTCCGCGAACTTACCGTCTACCGCGTGCAATCGCCCATCAAGGACAAACTGGAGACCCTGCAAAAACTGGTCTGCACCATCGGCAACCAACCCACCCTCATCTTCTGCAACTACAGGGAATCGGTGGAACGCATCGCCTCCTACCTCATAAAAAACAAACTGGACTGCAAGATGTTCCACGGCGGCATGGAGCAGGTGGATAGGGAGAAATCGCTCTTCCAATTCAGAAACGGAACCTCTTACCTCCTCGTCTCCACCGACCTCGCCTCCAGAGGCTTGGATATCCCCGAAATAGAGAACGTCATCCACTACCACCTCCCTCTCAACAAGGAGTCATACACCCACCGGAACGGACGTACCGCCAGAATGTACGCCGACGGCAACGCCTACATCATCCTACACGGAGAGGAACGTTTGCCCGACTTCCTTGAGGAGGAGAATATCGAAGAGTTCACACTACCCGAAGTATGCGCCAAGCCTCAACCTTCCGAATGGGCATCCATCTACATCGGGAAAGGCAAACGCGACAAACTGAGCAAAGGCGACATCGCCGGCTTTCTCATCAAAAAGGGAGAGTTGGAGAAAGATGATTTAGGCAGAATAGAGGTGAAAGAGCAATGCTCCTTCGCCACAGTAAAACGCGCGAAGCTGAACACACTACTCCAAAAAGTCAGAGGCGAGAAAATCAAAGGCGTGAAGACGATATTTGAGGAAGCGAAATAATTAAAATCATACATTATAATAAGAAAGAGGCACGCGACCAGCTTCTAATTTCACAAAAAAAAGAGACGTCCCATTGAACGCCTCTCGATTATTAATTCTAAAATCTTAACTCTTATTTCCCCGCTTCCCCGATCACCTGCGCGATGACCTTAGGGAAATACTCGTACTCCAATTCGTGGACATTGTGCGCCACATCCTCAGGCGTATCCGTAGGAGCCACCTTCACCTTAGCCTGGAAAATCACCTGGCCGGCGTCGAGGTTCTCATTGACGTAATGGATGGAGATACCGCTCTCCTTCTCGCCCGCAGCTACAACCGCCTCGTGGACGTGCATGCCATACATGCCCTTGCCTCCGTATTTAGGCAACAACGCAGGATGGATGTTCACAATCCTATTAGGGAACTCCTGAATCATAGAGACAGGCACCTTCAACAAAAAGCCCGCCAAAATCACGAAGTCGATCTTCTCCTCACGCAACCAGCCAAGGACCGTTCCGTCCTTCCACTCCTCCTTCGTGAAATATCTGAACGGAACGCCCAAACGCTCCGCCCTCACCTTCACATAAGCATCCTCCTTATTACATAATATAAAAGGGAAAGATACATTATCATTTCCGGAAAAGTAAGTGATGATATTTTCAGCATTCGATCCGGACCCGGAGGCGAAAATGGCCAATTTCTTTTTCATATGACGTATAAATTAGTTGTAAAACATAAAAAAAACTACACATTTATGCTTGATTGTGCAATAAATCGTATTTTTTGTCGAACAATCGGTAACTTATCTCAGTAAAAATGTGTTCCTTTGCACCGCAAATTTAACACATAAATTATTAACTAAAAAATTAAGATTATGTCAGAAGTAGCACAGAAAGTAAAATCAATCATTGTCGAGAAGTTGGGAGTTGAGATGGATGAAGTAACTAATGAGGCAAGCTTCACTAACGATTTAGGCGCTGATTCTTTGGATACAGTTGAGCTGATCATGGAATTCGAGAAAGAATTCGGAATCCAAATCTCTGATGACCAAACAGAGAAGATCCAAACTGTAGGAGAAGCTATCGAATTGATTGAAAGCCAATTGAAATAAATCATAGTCAATATTCTGCTATGAATTTCAGAAGAGTTGTAGTAACGGGAGTAGGAGCGATTACACCAATAGGTAATGACGTACCGACCTATTGGAACTCCTTACTTAATGGTGTAAGCGGGGCCGCTCCCATTACACTCTTTGACACGACGGATTTCCGCACAAAGTTCGCATGCGAGGTCAAAAATTACGACCCGCTGGACCACTTCGAGAAGAAGGAGGCGAGGAAATTCGACAGGCACGTCCAATTCGCCATCATAGCGGCGAAGCAGAGCATGGACGACGCCAACTTTGACTTGGAGAAACTCGACACAGACAGAGGAGGAGTGATCTTCTCCACCGGAATAGGCGGTATCACCTCATTGGAGCAAGGCTACGAGGAGTACCAATCCTGCAAAAAATTCAACCCGTTCTACATCACAAGAATGATCGCCGACATGGCGGCCGGACATATTTCGATGTTGTACAAGTTCCGCGGACCCAACTACGGTATCGTATCCGCTTGTGCGTCATCGACACATGCATTGAGCGCCGCATTCGACCAAATTCGTTTGGGCAGAGCGGACGTGATGATCACCGGAGGAGTCGAATCGGCCATCACCCGCAGCGGAATCGGAGGATTCTGCTCCATGCACGCCCTCTCTTCAAGAAATGACGAGCCGGAGACCGCTTCCCGCCCGTTCAGCCTCTCGAGAGACGGATTCGTGATGGGCGAAGGCGCAGGAAGCCTCATCTTCGAGGAATACGAGCACGCCATCAAACGAGGCGCTAAGATATATGCGGAAGTGGCGGGAATAGGTGCTTCGGCGGATGCCTACCACATGACCGCGACACACCCTGAAGGCGAAGGCGCCATCCTCGTGATGAACGCGGCGCTGAAAGACGCTGGCATGCGTCCTGAAGATATCGACTACATCAACATGCACGGTACCTCCACCCCTGTGGGCGACACCTCGGAAGTGAAAGCCATCCTGAACGTCTTCAAGGAGCACGCCTACAAAATGAGCCTCAGCTCCACTAAATCCATGACGGGCCACCTTTTGGGCGGTACGGGCGCCATCGAGGCAATCGCCTCCATCCTCGCCATCCGCGACGGAATCGTGCCTCCGACCATCAACCATGCGGATGACGATAAGGACCCTGAGATAGATTACAATCTTGACTTCACCTTCAACAAGGCGAAAAAACGTGAAATAAAAGTCGCCATGTCCAACAACTTCGGCTTCGGCGGACATAATGCGACCATCATCTTTAAGAAATTTGAAGGTTAAATTTCTCATAAAAGAAGTTACAAACAGATTAAGACTTCTTTGGGTCTCTTCCAAAGAGGACTATCTGACTATTCAGAAACAATTAGGTTTCACTCCCTATAACATTGAGTACTATACGCTCGCATTGTCTCACAAATCCGTATTGACAAAAAAAGGACAGGATTCCCAATCCAACGAGAGGCTGGAGTATCTGGGCGACGCCGTCATCGAAACCATCGTGTCGGACATCCTTTACAAACAATACAAAAAAGCCAACGAAGGCCAACTGACCAACATGCGCGTCAAATTGGTGCAACGCGAAACCCTGAACCGAGTGGCGAACAAAATGGGGCTTGAGAAAATCATCAAGACCTCCAACATGAACAAAACACACAACTTCAACGTCTACGGGAACGCCTTCGAAGCGTTGATGGGCGCCATCTACTTGGACAGGGGATTCGATTTCACCTACTATTACCTGAAAGACGTCGTCCTAAAAAAATATATGGACATGTCGGCGGAGATTAACAACGACCACGACTATAAGTCCAAACTGATCGAATGGTGCCAAAAGTACCATGTGCCGATCGAGTATTCGGTGGTAAACGAATCCAAAGACAAGGAACACAACATCATCTTCAAGACCGAGGTGCTCCTCAACGGCATCCACGGCGGAATGGGAACAGGATACTCCAAGAAAGAGTCCCAGCAAAAGGCCTCCCAAGCCGCCTTGAAGAAAATCTCAGCCGACCGCAACTTCTTCCGCAAAAACAAGAAAGAGGCGAAAGCGGCTCAGGAAGGAAACACAGCGAACAACTCAAACCAACAATAAGATGGAAGAACAGATTCATTTCGGCAAAATAGCTTTCGAAAAAGCGAAAAACTTCGCGAATCGAACCGTCTTAAAATACAAAGACGAGAAAAAACAGCAGTGGGAATCCATCACTTGGTCGGAGTTGTCGGCGCAAGTGGAGACCATCGCCAAGTCGCTCATCGAACTGGGCGTGCAGGAAGAGGAACGCATCGCTATCTTCTCCCAGAACATGGTGGAGATCATCGCCGTCGACCTGGCCTGCCAAGCCGTCAGAGCCACAGCCGTGCCTATGTACGCCACCTCTTCCGCCTCCCAAATCGACTATATCATCAACGACGCCCAGATAGGTATCATCTTCACGGGCGAACAATACCAATACGACACGGCCGTGGAAGTGCTCCAACACTCGGAACACCTCAAGAGAATCGTCGCTATCGATTCCTCCATCCACCTCAAAGGCGTGGACACCTCCATCTCCTTCGAGGACTTCAAAAAACATGGCATGGAGTCTAAAACCGCAGCCGACATCCTTAAAACACGTCAGAGCCACCTCTCCTTCGATGACCTGACCACGCTCATCTACACATCTGGCACGACCGGAGAGCCTAAGGGCGTGATTATCAGACAATCGAATTATCAGCAGGCGATGAAAATACACGACATCCGTCTCACCAACGTCACGGACAAAGACGTGTCGCTCTGCTTCCTGCCGCTCAGCCACATCTTCGAGAGAGCATGGACCTATTTCTGCATGCACAAGAACATGGTTGTGGTGGTCAACAAAAATCCGAAAGAGATACAGTCCGTCATAAAGGAGGTACAGCCGACCATGATGTGCGCCGTTCCCCGCTTCTGGGAGAAAGTCTACATGGGCGTGAACGACAAGATAGACTCTTTCAACCCGCTCCTACAGAAACTGATGCGCCGCGCCATCAAGATAGGCGAACGCCGCAACCTCGAATACAGACGCTACAACAAAACGATCCCCGTCTTATTAGCCATCCAATACGCTTTCTACAAAAACACCCTCTTCAAACTGCTGAAGAAGGTGATCGGCTTAGGCAAGGGAAGATTCTTCCCGACCGCAGGCGCAGCCCTTTCCGACGAGGTGAACATCTTCCTCCACAGCGTGGGAATCAACATCTGCGTAGGCTACGGACTCACGGAATCGACCGCCACCGTCTCCTGCTACAACCCTTACAACAGAGACTACGAGATTCACTCTACGGGCGACATCATGCCTGAAGTCGAGGTGAAAATCGGGGAGAACGACGAAATTCTTTTGCGAGGCAAAACCATCACCGAAGGCTATTTCAACAAACCTGCCGCCAACGAAAGCAGTTTCACCGACGGATGGTTCAAGACTGGCGACGCGGGCTACCTGACCGAAAAGGGAAGATTGGTGATCCGCGAACGCATCAAAGAGCTCTACAAGACTTCCAACGGAAAGTATGTGGCGCCTCAACAAGTGGAGAGCAAACTCATCGTGGACAAATACATCGAGCAGGCGGCCATCATCGCCGACCAGCGGAAATACGTCTCCGCGCTCATCGTCCCAGCCTACTCCACCCTCGAAGCATACGCCGACAACTCCAAGATAAAATACAACTCGAGGGAGGAACTTCTATCGAATCCGAAAATCATCTCTTTCTACGAAGCAAGAATCCAGCAATCCCAAAAGGACTTGGCGGCTTACGAGCAAGTGAAACGATTCACCCTCCTCGCCTCCCCGTTCACGCCGGAAAACGGAGAACTGACCCTGACGCTCAAATTGAAGCGGAAAGTAATCAACGAACATTACGGGAAAGAGATTGAAGCGATGTATGAAAATTAATAAAAAAATAATATAGACATGAAACAAAACGTTCAAATTCCGGAGACCCTACTAAAAGGAGTTTCCCTCCACAAATTCATTACTCCTATACTCATCGGCATCGTATGCTTAATCTGCGTCATGAACAGCTGCACGACCATAGACTCCGGTTCCGTCGGAATCAAATTCTACAAATGGTCCAGCCAAGACGATAAACGAGGCGGTGTGATCGGTACCTGCAAAGGATGGGTTTGGTACAACCCTATCACGCAAAACGTGTTCGAATACCCTATCTACGTGCAACGTAAGACATACGAGCCTTTCTCCGTCAACGCCAAAGACGCGAGCACATTCACGATGGACCCTACCATCGCATACCGTCTCGACTCGGAGAAATCCATCCAAGTATTCGTCAAATATAGAAAATCACTCAACGAGATTGAGGACGGTTACATCCGCACTTGTATCTACGAGGCTTACCGTACTTGCGCCAACCAGTACACCTCAGACTCCCTGATGGCGAACCGAGGCGGATTCGAGAACGAAGTGAGAAAGAGACTGGAGCAATCGCTCTCCAACGAGGGATTCATCGTGGAGGAATTCACCTCCCAAATCACCCCTCCTACCACGCTGGCACAAGCCATCAACGCGAAGAACGAGGCCGTACAAAACGCTTTGAAAGCTGAAAACAAAGTGAAGGAGGCTGAGGCAAACGCTAAAATCGAGATCGCGAAAGCACAAGGTGAGGCGAACGCCCTAAAAATCAAAGGTGACGGTGAGGCTTACTACAACAGAGTGGTGGCCATGTCGCTCAACGAACTGCTGGTGCGCCAATATGCCATCGAGAAGTGGGACGGCAAGTTGCCTACCTACATGGGCGGCGACAAGAGCGCTACCCCTATCATCGGACTGAAATGACACATAACCATATTCGGTCATTATGGATTTATTCTATAATGACCGAATTCATATAAAAACCAATAATTATTTTCAAATGATTACAATAGACCAACTGAAGAACGTGTTGGAACGCGAGGGCGCGTTGAGGAGGTATCTTTGACATCGATGCGAAGATAGTCCAAATCGAGGAAGAAGAGTTACGAACACAAGCGCCAGGATTCTGGGATGACCAGAAAACTGCCGAGGCGCAGATGAAAAAGATCAAAGACATCAAGAAATGGGTGGACGGCTACAACGAAGTGAAGGCCGCCACAGAGGAACTAAAGCTTTCGTTCGATTTCTTCAAAGAAGAAGCCGTGACCGAAGAGGAGGTGGACGCCGCCTATGAGCATGCCATCAGCGTGGTCGAAAAACTCGAACTCCAAAACATGCTACGCAAGGAAGAGGACAAGATGGGCGCCGTGGTGAAGATTGTGGCGGGCGCCGGAGGAACCGAAGCGCAAGACTGGGGCGACATGCTCATGCGCATGTACCTCCGCTGGTGCGAATCCAAAGGCTACAAGACGGAGATCGCCAACTTGCTCGAAGGCGACGAGGCGGGCATCAAATCAGTCACCATCAAGGTGGAGGGCGACTTCGCCTACGGTTACCTGAAGAGCGAAAATGGTGTGCACCGTCTCGTGCGCGTCTCACCGTTCAACGCGCAAGGGAAACGAATGACTTCCTTCACATCCGTATTCGTCGTGCCTTTGGTGGACGACTCCATCGAAATATACGTCAACCCGGCAGGTCTCTCCTGGGACACCTTCCGCTCCAGCGGCGCCGGCGGACAGAACGTCAACAAAGTGGAATCGGGCGTGCGGCTGCACTATAAGTTCCACAACGTGCTCACCGACCAAGACGACGAGATCGTCATCGAAAACACTGAAACGCGTGACCAGCCGAAGAACAAGGAAAACGCTTTGCGCCTTCTCCGCTCGCAACTCTACGAGATCGAGTTGGAAAAACGTCGCGCCGAATCCGCAAAAATCGAGGCAGGCAAGAAAAAAATCGAATGGGGCTCCCAAATCAGAAGCTACGTGTTCGACGACCGAAGAGTGAAAGACCACCGAACCGACTACCAAACCTCCAACGTACAGGCGGTAATGGACGGCGACTTGGACGCTTTCATCAAAGCATATCTTATGGAATTCGGAGGGGGAGAATAATTCCCCTCCCCTTCCCCTTTCGGGGAAACCGACTATGCTAAACATCTCCCCCGATCGGAATACTTTAGAAAGAAAATTATGAAAGAGGTTCCAGAACAGTCGTGTTCTTAAACAGCAAACCTATAAAAAGCAAGGGAGGCGCGGATAGAATCCGCGCCTCCCTCTTTTAGTACCGTTCCGCAGGGTAATACCCCGGGAATAGGCTCCCTGTGTTTTGGACGGGTCTCACCCCGCCCATCGACCAGGGATTAAAAATTAGAGCATAATCTTCTTTGTTACATTTCCGCATTTCACAATGTAGATTTGTTTGACATCCATAGGAATGACGGTACGGCTTCCCGCCGCCGCCACACGCACGACCAATCTGCCGGAGAGGTCATAGACGTAGATGTCCGCGTTAGCGTTATCCACATAGATGGCGTCCTCGTAGCCCCAGACCTCAACGTCATCGGAAGCGTTATCCGAAAGTGAGGTGGTCTCCTTGGCATTCGCAGTGAACTGTGCCGTAAACGTCACGTCGGAAGTGATCGGAGAATCGAGAGAGACACCCTCGACATCGGACTTCCAGCCCGCGAACGTATAGGTATACTTACTGTCTTCCTCCTTCGTCGGAGTCGCTCCGGAGAACACCGCCTTTTGGTTGTATTCTACCTGCGTCATCGACACGGAACCATTCACGACAAACTGAACAGAGAAGGTTTTGATGGAGAACGAACCAGAAACCACCACATTGCTGTCTGGCATAGTCGCAGGGATTTCGCTCCATCCGGAGAAGTCGTAACCCTCCTTGGCAGGCTCCTTAATGGCAGTCACTTGAGCAGCGAACGCGATAGTGTCTTTCTGATATTCCTCACCATCCACCATGTAAGCCAGCTCATACCTGTTGACCACGAATTTTGGGTAGAGAGTCATATTCCCCATAGCTGAGTCAGCCTCGATAGCGGTAACCGCCTCGCCGGCGAAGCCAACGTTGTCATACCAGCCAGCGAACGTGTGACCAGTCTTGGTGGCGATTTGGGTGATGGAATATCCCTTGGTATAATCAAATGCCACAGATTCCAAATCCGAATCCTCGAAATCGATTTTTAAGGTAACCGTACCTGAGAAGTCAGGCAAAGAACTCTTTGCGGAAGCGTCTTGTCCCCAAACATCTCCGTTTTCACCATTGTGCAATAACAAAGCCACACTACCATCGGCGAACTCGCCAGCACTCTTTTGGAGAGCCAATGAATCATTGCCGGAGAGGTAATAGCAATTGAGGATTTCGCCATCCATATTTTGGGCACATACGGATCCTACGACTGAGTCGCCGCTAATCTCTCCCGTGTTGTAACAGTTTGCGATGACACCCATATTAAATCCGCACATACCGCCTGCCCCGTAAGTTTCGCCAATTGAAACTGTGTTGTAGCAGTTAACAATTTCGCCACCAATGTTTTGAGAACAAATACCACCAATTAAGCTAGGGCCTCCTTTTGAATTTAAAGCCCCATTATTGTAGCAATTTGAAATCTCTCCATTCTCTAAATTTCCACACACGCCACCAGCCATAGAGAATTCACCAGACACACTAATCTCTCCTAGATTGTGGCAGTTTGAAAATTTGCCGCTCTCAAATTCACCGCACACACCACTACCCATAGAATAATCACCAGACGCACTGATTTTTCCTACATTGTAGCAATTTGAAATTTCTCCATTCTCTGAATTACCACACACGCCACCAGCCGTAGAAAATTCACCAGACGCACTAATCTCTCCCGCATTGTAGCAATTTGAGATCGTGCCATTTACAATTTTAGAACATATACCACTAACATAAGATGAATAGCCCTCAGATGAAAACGAACGAACAGTTCCCTCATTATAGCAATTAGTGATGACGCTTGACGAACAATTACCGCAGATTCCGCTACTATAGTCTACTCCTTCAATTGAACCTTGGTTATAACAATCAGCGATTGTATCGTTTTCACAATAACCGCAAATACCACCGACATATCTATTACCCTTGACAGTACTTGCGCAATAACAATTGGTGATCACACTATTTTTGCTATAACCACATATGGAAGCGACATTTTCCGTTCCACTAAAGTAAGAGTCAACGACACCTAAATTCTTAATGGTGGCTCCTTCCGTATAACCAAATAAACCTACATAATCGCCAGAACTCATAATAAAACCGCTAATAGAGTGGTTATTTCCATCAAATGTACCTTGATAACGGTAATAATAATCACCAATCGCACCACATTCATTGTACTCTTTACCCTCCTTAATGATGTTGCCTGTGGAGTCGAACTCCAACTCGTTGATTACAATGTCATTCACAAGAATCGCATTGGCTTTCATGTTCTCACCACCCTCGAGCACATATTTGGAGAACCAATAAAGATCTTCTTTATCAGCGATTTGTAAATAAGTCTTATTATCCTTCTCAATGGTATCGAAGTCATGGGCGAATGTCAATGTTCCGTATACCTCCACATCATTGTCAGGCATTATATCCGGCAAACCGTCCCATCCGGAGAAGACGTAATTAGTTTTACTTGGCTCCGGAATCTCAGCCGGTTTATAACCAACCGAACCAGATTGCGTATAGTAAAATTCACCATTCAAATAATAAGTGATCTCATGGACTTTAATCTCATAATATCCAAACACAGCCACATCTTCGTCTGGCATTATTTCAGGGAAATCTTCCCATCCTGTCATAATGAATCCCTCTTTGTCTGGCGCCTGATATGGAACCGGTTTTGTGCCATATTCAAATGTATCGACATGACATTGCGAACCCGCCAAATAGTAATAGATGCAATGTCTGTTGATTGTGAATGATCCCGAAGCCTCCAAATTCGTGTCCGGCATCGTGTCCGGCAATTCACTCCAACCCGAGAAGGTGTACCCCTCCTTGGTTGGCTTGTCAATAGCGACCAATTTATAACCGAAAGGCACAGAGTCTACTTGGTAGAACTCATTGTCCACCTTATAGGTGACAGTGTGAACATTCAGTGCCACCCAAGGATAGAGTTTCAAATTGCCAGTGGCGGAATCCGCCTCAATGGTCTCGTATGGCTCTCCCTCGAAATTCTCGTTGTCGAACCAACCCTTAAAGGTGGAACCCGTTTGAGAAATGGATTGTGTGATGGAATAGCCTTCGGCGAAATCGAAGGTATCGGTCGCGAAATCGGAGTTCTCAAAATCGATGGTCAAAGTGATCGCACCCGAGAAGTCCGGCAAAGTGTTCTCGGCAGAAGCGTCTTGTCCCCAAATCGAATCTCCCTTGTGCAATAAGACAGCGACGGAACCATCGGCGAACGCCGCAGCGCTCTTACCGCCACCAAACAGTTCACCATTATTACCGACAGCATTCCCGTTGAACCGTTCCTTGTCGTAATAGCAGTTCTCCACATTCAAAATTCCCGCATTATAACATCCAACGATAGCGCCGATATTATACTCGCCTCCCTTTACGGAGGCCGCGCAATAGCAGTTCTTGACATGCAAATCGCTATCTAACCAGCCGACGAGACCACCAATGTTGCTCATTGGTCCGCTCACGTTACCCTTATTGTAACTATTTGTTATTTGCGCCGTCACACATTCGGAGACCGAGCCGACAAACCCACCGACGCTATTGCCTGCCCATTCCCCGTCAGAACTTCCGTCGTTTATCACATTCGCCGCATTGCGGCATCCGGAGATTTTCAATAAACCGTTCACCACACCGACAAGTCCTCCGACATTAACGTCCGTACCCGAAACCGCACCCGAGAAGTGGCAGTTTTCGAGAATCAGCTCATTGACAGATAATCCAACGAAACCGCCGACATTTCCACGAGCTTTCACATAGGAATCGACAATCGACAAATCGCTGATGGTCACCTTCCCGGCCGAATAACTAATGAATCCCGCAGTTGTCGCGGAAGTGTCATTAAAATAGAGACCGCTGATGGTTTTGCCATCACCGTCAAGTTCCACCGTCTGAGGCTTTTCACCATTCCATGGACAAATCGGGGACCATGCCAGTGCCGGCGCAATTCCCACGTAATCACCGTTCTCATCCACATTGGCGTTGTTCTCGCCGAGCACGTTTTCGTTCACCATGATGTCTTGGGTCAACTTACCTTTTACTATTTCGGCGCCGCTGCTCACCTTTTGGGAGAACCAGTAAAGCTCACCGACGTTGGAAATTTGGTAGACATCCTCTGTCATCGTTGGCTCCTGGCATGCGCCGCATGAGCAGAAACCGTTGGTGAATTCATGGGAATGAGGATAGTTGCTTATCAGCAACGGGCATTCAGAACCACTCATCCATACAGTTTCTACTTGATCTCTATTTAACGAGTCAGCGACGGAACCATCGGCGAACTTCTCAGCTGTCATTGCAGTCGCATTTTCATCAGCCGTCAAACTTTCGAGGTAATAACAGCTTGAGATGGTAGATTCACTGTTGTATCCACACACGCCGCCAACTTTAGAGGAGCCATTTACAGTTCCCGTATTGTAGCAGTTGGCAAGGGTGGCACCGGACATGATGGCTCCGCACACGCCGCCTACTTCAGATTTATTCCCAGTCACCGAACCCATATTGTAGCAGTTGGTAAGGGTGGAACCGGAGTTGTCTCCGCACACGCCGCCTACAAAACTGCCATCTCCAGTCACCGATCCCGTATTGTAGCAGTTGGTAAGGGTGGCACCGGACATGTTGGCTCCGCACACGCCGCCTATGTAAGAACCACTTCCAGTCACCAAGCCCGTATTGTGGCAGTTGGTGATGGTACCAGAGTTACGTCCGCACACACCACCCATGTAAGAACCACTTCCAGTCACCAAGCCCGTGTTGTGGCAGTTAACGATGACACCACCGTTGTTGTTTCCGCACACACCGCCCATGCGAGGACCACTTCCAGTCACCAAGCCCGTGTTGTAGCAGTTAACGATGACACCACCGTTGTTGTTTCCGCACACACCACCGACATTCATTTTTCCCTTGAGATATGAGTTAACCACTCCCACGTGTTGGATTACACCCTTAAAATTCCCAATTAATCCCACATAACTTTTGGAAACATCATTCACATAAAGTCCGCTGACGGAGTGTCCAGCACCATCGAAAGTGCCGGAGTATAGTCTAGAACTTCCTATCGGAGTCCATTCCATATATTCTTTCCCTTCGGTAACAAGGCTACCCTTATCATCGAATTCGAGTTGGTTAACCACGATGTCAGCCGTCAGAATAGCGTTGGCGGACACGTTTTCGCCGCCTTCTTGGTTAACAAACGCAGCGAAACTATATAGTTCGGCCGCATTGGAGATTTTGTAAAAAACCGTATCCCCCCTCGTAATCGTACTGAGTTCCACCGGTGTTTCCGCCCGGCAGATACTGAATGTCGCCAATAGGCAACATAGCAGCGCCATTGCTCTAATTTTCATCATACACATTGCGTTTTTAAAAGTTACACATTAAAATAAATCCACACCATATAATAAATCCATACCATTTACCTAAATATACAAAAAAAGAAAAAAACAAACGCGCTCACGGCATGCGAAAATTAGTCGGCCGTATGTTTTTTTAACTTTTGGCAACAGATTCCCCATTCATCATCTTTCGCGAGACAGGACCATAAATCCATCAAAGGAATCCACATTCATGATTAATATCCGAAGAATATTCCATAAAATGCGTGAAAAAATGTAATTTTGCCCATCATTCAAATATTAAGTTTTAACTATCATAAATATGAAAACAAAATTACTCCTCTGCATGTTAGGCTTATTACTCCTAGCATCCTGCGAGAAAGCCGAAATGCCAGGCATTTCAGAAGAGGAATTATCAAAAGAACAAATAATAGGAGGTTGGGGAACCACAAACGTCAAGTGCTACATATCCCACTCCAACATTCCCGGGACAGACGCATTAGAAAACCAAATGAAGAAAAGACTTGAAGAGCGTGTCTACCCTTCATCCTTCTACATCACCAAAGACTCCATCTATTTCATTCGGACACACGAGGAAGGATACAACTACGTGAGATGCGCGAGCGCATACCATCTGGAATACGAACCCACCCGCATTTTCATGGACAACAGTTACTTTTTGAACGACCAATACGCTCCATTTTTTTACCTGAAGTCAGAAAACGGAATGCTATGCCTCTATCTGACAAAGAACGAAACACTGGCCCTCATCGAGAAAGACGGATCCTTCGACGGATTTATGGGACTCGTGAAAAAAATAGTGGACGACGCCCAATTCGAGTTCTACATGGAGAAAAACCAATTAGAGATTTACCAAGACATCGACAACGGTTTTTTCGTCCACAGCGACTACTAACGGAGCACCGCCCATCACCTCAAAAACATATGGATGAGAATTCCTTTTTTCATCTGTTAGCCTCTATTATTTCTCTTCTGTCTCTCCTTGTATGCTTCAGCAAAGAAGACACGTGAAAGATTCCTGAAAACAAAGTAAACGAGAGCAAAAAACGGTATAAATAAAAGTACTGATAAATATGAGATAAGTGGTAAT
>CALCUH010000168.1 GCA_937907165.1 uncultured Bacteroidales bacterium
AACCTTCGTAAACCGCCACGCAGGAGTTGGTCGTACCTAAGTCAATACCAATAATCTTTCCCATGTCTTTATTTTTTAGTTAATTATTTTTCTAATCAATATCTAATAATAAGTCCGCCGTCAGTGGCGCACGTCATAATCTTTTCAAAGTGTGTGCCAAAGTGGTATGGGGGAGTGCCGAGGGAAAAACTCTGCCAATTTTTAGGTCAGACGAGCTTGCGGAGGCTCCCTTTTGTCATTCCCGTATGACAGAATGTCCGCTTTTTGACCGGGACAATTCGTTCGAGGCGTTATGAAAGCCATGGAAACGGCACGATTCTCCTAACACCAGAGGGAAAATAAAGATAGGTGTAAATCAGTGTTCACTGATGGACTCGAACACTGTGGGAACGGAAGACTTGATATGAATGAGGCGTGTCCAATGTTTAAAATTGACGATGATGATTCCTCCGAGTCGGAGTGTATGGGAAAATAGTTGATTTGACATTTATACAAAATTTTAAAAATAATTTTCTTGATAAAGTGTATATTTGTCCTCAGATATACACATTAAATTTTTATAGGATGAGACAATTTTTTCTCTTTTTGTTTTTGTTAGTGTCCGCTCAGATGTTTGCCGGGTCTAAGACCGAGACGATTGAGGTGGACGGAATCGAACGAAGCTACATCGTATATGCTCCAAGTACTTTTGATAAGTCCCAAAGTCATTCCGTGCTGGTGGTTTTGCATGGTCTGGGCGGATCTGCGGAAGGCTTCGCCGATTTGTTTGACGCGCAAGCTCTCAGTGATAAATTTAATTCTATATTGCTCTTTCCTCAGGCGTTGGACGAGCAGAATGACAAGATTATGTCGGCCGTGGAACTCATCAAGAGTACGGGCGCGATGCCGGAAAGTGTGACTTTCAAGAATTCATGGGGAGCGGGCGCCCGTATTACTATGGACACGATAAATAAATTGGCGGGCATGATGGCTCCCTTGTTGCCGGCGCTTATTCCTGATATTGTCGAGAAGGGATATGGTGAGTTGAACGAGAGCGTCGACGACGTGAAGTTCATCAACTTGATGCTCGATAAGGCGGATGGCACATATAACATCAATGATTCCATCTTCGTGGCTGGCGGCTCCATGGGCGGCGCCATGACGTTCAAATATGCCTACAGCAAAGATTGCAGGGCTATGAAAGTGTGCTCCATCAACGGATTCGTCGGGGGAGGAGTCGATACTGTCGGCACGTCGATTAAAATTCCAGTCTTGATTTTCAATAGCAAGTCGGACGCTGTGGTGAAATACAACGGTGGCATGTTCAACGGTCCGATCGATGACATGATTAGAACCATAGGAGAGCAGAATGATTGTACTCCTCGATATGTGGCTGACAGGGTAGATTTGAAAGATGATGGTAACGAGGTCTTTGAATTTGGCTACTTGTGTGATCTACAAACCGAGGTGAGATGTTTCATCTCATCCAATGCGGAGCACCAGCAGTTTTTGAACGCCAAGGAGAACGATATCGACTTCCTCGCCGAGATAGAGAAATTCTTCTATGGAAGAGAGAACACAGGTTGCGAGGACGTGACAGCGAGTGAGCTCAGCTTCTACCCGAATCCTGTGGAGGATGTGCTTCATTGCGAATATTCAGGCCGTTGTGAGGTCGTCGATTTGATGGGAAGGGTAGTGCTCTCAGCCGAAGTGGTGGACGGTGCGGTAGACTTATCATCACTCACCGCGGGATACTACATTTTCACACTGGAAACACAGAATCAATTGTTCCGTGCCAGATTCGTGAAGAAATAATGTGGGGAAAGGTGTATGCGTTATATGAAAAAACGCGTAACTTTGCGAGAAAGTAAAAAAAGAGTTTTTAGAATTCTAATTAAAATAGTACTATGCAACTAATTGACAATTTCAATTTTGCCGGAAAGAAGGCAATCGTTCGCGTGGACTTCAATGTTCCGTTGAACAAAGAGACTGGTGAGGTAAGTGATGACACTCGTATCCGCGGTGCTCTCCCTACAATCAAGAAGATTATCGCTGATGGCGGTTGCGCTATCTTGATGAGCCACATGGGTAAGCCTAAAAACGAGGACGCTCATAAGGGTGACCCTAAGTTCTCTTTGAAGCAAATCGTTCCAGCTATTGAAAAATATTTGGGCAAGATCCAATTCTGCGCCGACTGCGCCGCTGCTGCAGACCAAGCTAAGAATTTGAAGATGGGTGAAATCCTTTTGTTGGAAAACCTTCGTTACTACGCTGAGGAAGAGGGTAAGCCACGTGGCATCGACAAGGAAGATCCTAAATATGACGAGGCTAAGAAGGCTATGAAGGACTCTCAAAAGAAGTTCGCTAAGACTTTGGCTTCTTACGCTGACGTTTATGTAAACGACGCATTCGGTACCGCTCACCGCAAACACGCTTCTACTGCTGTGATCGCTGACGAGTTCTCTGAGGATAAGAGAATGTTCGGTTTCTTGATCAACAAGGAGTTGAAGGCTATGGATGGTGTCTTGGCTGCTAAGAAAGAGGGATTCACCGCTATCATGGGTGGTTCTAAGGTTTCTGATAAGATCAACATCATCACTAACTTGCTCGACCGTGTTGAGAACCTTATCATCGGTGGTGGTATGGCTTATACTTTCGTTAAGGCTCAAGGTGGTCAAATCGGTAACTCTCTTTGCGAGAACGATAAGCTTGACCTCGCTCTCGAGATCATCGCTAAGGCTAAGGCTAAGAACGTTAACTTGCTTTTGCCAGTTGACGCTTTGAACGCTGACAAGTTCGACAAGGACGCTGCTACTAAGGAGACTGCTATCGACCAAACTCCAGACGGATGGATGGGTCTTGATATCGCTTCTAAGTCTATCGCTAACTTCCAAAAGGTAATCGAGAACTCTAAGACCCTTATCTGGAACGGTCCTATGGGTGTGTTCGAGTTCGATAAGTTCGCTGCCGGTACTACCGCTATCGCTAAGGCTGTGGCTGCTGCTACCGCTAAGGGTGCTTACTCTTTGATCGGTGGTGGTGACTCTGTTGCTGCTATCAACAAGAACAACTTGGCTGACAAGGTTAGCTACGTTTCTACTGGTGGTGGTGCGATGTTGGAATACATGGAAGGTAAAGTTCTTCCAGGTATCGCTGCAATCCGTGGTGACAAATAATCTTTAGATTAAATAGAATGAAGGCGCCAATTCGTTTGAATTGGCGCCTTTTTTTTGCTATTTTCGTCCGCTTTATGATTTTTATTAACTAATTATAATCTCACATGAAACAAATTGTACGTTATTTATTGGGAACCATGTTGTGTTTGTTCCCTTGTCTCCTTTCCGCTCAGGAATCGGAGTCTGATTCGCTTTCTTCGGAGTCGGCGGATACAAGTTCTTTCACTGTCGATACGTCTGCCGTTGGCGAAATCTTTAAGGCGTTGATGGATACTATCGTCCCTCAGAAAGGAGATGTGGTGATGGAGAGTGAGCATTTTACGCTCCATGTACCTGATGGTTATGTTTTCTTGGACAAGAAACAGACGCGCCATCTTTTGGAGGATGTCTGGGGAAATTTGCCTGACGAGGATGTCTTGGGTTCCATCGTGCCTGACTCTTCCCGTTTGTTCGTGTCTGTCGATGCCGCTTTCCTGCTCTATTTCGATGCTTGCGGTTATGTGAAGGACGAGGATGCGGAGGAAATCGATTATGATGAACTTTTGGAGAATATGCAAGAGGATATCGTCGAAGGAAATAAGGAACGGGAAGAGATGGGTATGGAAACGTTCATTCTGAAGGGATGGGCGGAGCCTCCTTACTACGATAATGAGAAGAAGACGCTCCATTGGGCTAAGGATCTTTCTGTACAGTCTGACGAGCCTTATGAATGCTTGAATTACGATATCCGTATTTTGGGTAAGGAGGGCTACTGTAAGTGGCAGGCTGTCGCTTCCATGGAGGATTTTCCTAAGGTGAAGGAGATGTGCTCCGGCATCATCAATAGCGTGGATTTCGAAAAGGGTTACGCCTATAGCGATTTCAACCCTAAAACGGATAGAATCGCGGAATGGACAATCGGCGGATTGGTGGCAGGCAAGTTGTTGGCTAAGGCTGGCATCTTGGCTAAGTTCGGCGCCATCTTCGCTAAATTCGGTAAGTTGATTATCGTCGCTCTTGTCGCTGCCGCTGCCGCTATTAAGAAGTTCTTCTTCGGAACTAAGGGTGAGGAGAAGAAAAGCACTGAAGAGGTCGTGATGAATCGTGAAGAATCTGTCAAGAAGGAAGAGGAAGATTCCGAGTCTGAGAAGAAAGAATAATCATTGCTTCTTTATCGTATATTTAGGGAACCGTTGGACGTTTGTCTGGCGGTTCTTTTTTTTCTGTGAAATCGGAAGGTCGTAAATGTTCTTTTATATTCCGTTTGTGACTAATTTGTTGCCTTTTGTACTATGAAATTTGCTTTTAATTGATTATATTTGTGAATAACAAAATCTGAAAAACATGAATGGAAGTGAAACCCAAGGTTTTGAGGTTCCCCAATTGGAAATGATTGATGTAGCGTCTAATGATGTGATCGCTACGGGGTGTGATGTGGTTGGAATCCAATATGAAGGTCGGATCGAATAGTTTTATGCTAAAACGGATTTACCGATTGCTTCCGCCTGGTGCGCGCAAAAAGTGCGTGTGGCAGGTGGCGTTAACTTTTTTGTCTTCATTGCTGAACTTTGCCGGTTTGGCGTCTCTTTATCCTCTTTTAAAAGTGATATTGGAAGAACGGTCAAACCAATCCCATGTGTGGATGGTCACGGCAGCTGTTCTCGCTTTCATTTTGATGAAAAATTTGCTGGTCTTGCTTATCTCAAAGATTCAGGCACGTTTTTTATTGTCTCAATATAAATACTTCAGTACGGGACTCTTTCGCACTTATTATCAACGTGGACTGCTCTTCATCAAGGAGAATGGTCCCGTGCGTTTGATGAATGATGTGAATTCCCTATGCCATATGTTTAGCATGAGTGTCTTGCAGGGCTTCTTCAAAATTGTGGGGGAAACGCTTTTGGCGTTGTTGATATTCTCGGCGCTCTCCTATTTGTCGGCTAAGGTCACTCTGTTGTTGGTGATGGTCGCTATTCCGTTGCTGGTAATCTATGCGCTTGTCGTGCGACGTCAGTTGCGCCTTTTGGGCGAGGAGGAGATTCTTGCGAGAAGAGACCAATGCAGAACGGTGGTAGACACATTCCGCGGTTATGTGGAGTTGGAGACCTATTCCGCTTTCAACAAGCAAAACCGGTTGTTCGAATCCTCGATGGATATGGTGAGCCGATGCCGGCAACGTTCCGTAACCATAGTCTCATTGCCTACTTTGTTGAGCGAATTGGCTATAGTCATTGGACTCGTATTGCTTCTGATGTCTCAAGGCGGGGAACAATTATTGGTAAGTGGCTCTTTCGCTTTGGCCGCATTCCGTCTGATGCCCGCATTCAGAACGATAGCGGAGCGTTGGACGGCTATTCAGCAATCCTCATATTGTGTGGAGGTTCTGGAACGTGAGATGGGTGGGGAGAGGAATACGGTTGAGGCTAAGCCTATTTCATTCCATGAAGCGTTAAAAGCGGAACATCTCTCTTTCTCGTTCTCTGACGGCACTAAGGTCTTTGAGGATTTCGATTTGACCATTCGTAAAGGAGAACATATTGGTATTTGTGGTCAAAGCGGGGCGGGGAAAAGCACGCTCTTCAATTTGTTGCTCGGCTTTTATCGTCCGTTGTCGGGACATGTGACCGTCGATGGTGTTGAATTGGATGAGACTACGCAACGGTCTTGGCTGGATCTTGTGGGATATGTTCCTCAGAATGTGTTCATCACGCAAGGTTCTATTCGAGAGAATGTTGCTTTAGGATATGACGAGGTGGATGAGGCGCGTTTGTCTGAGGCGCTTCGTCGCGCATGCCTTTCCGAGTGGGTCGAGAGTTTGCCGGATGGCAACGATACGCTCTTGGGCGAGTCCGGAGCCCGTCTTTCCGGTGGTCAAAAACAACGCATAGGCATTGCCAGGGCTCTCTATAAGGGCGCTGAGGTGATGTTTCTTGATGAGGCTACCTCTTCCGTCGACAACGAGACGGAGCAGGAAATCAACGAGACATTCAGATGTTTGTCTGAATCGTGTAAGGAAATGACCATTGTGGTGATCGCCCATCGGGAGAGTTCGTTGTCTTATTGTTCTAGAATTATTAACATTAATGTTTGTACTATATGAAATTAGCTTATCAGTTTGTGATTCAAGAAGTGGCAGGCTCGTATATGGCCGTTGCCGTAGGTCCTAATGCGGAGGATTTTAAGGATATGATCAAGTTGAACGGAACTGCAAAACATATCTTTACTTGTCTTCAGCAAAAGAAGGGTGTGGAGGAGATTGTAATGTCTCTGTCTGATGTGTATGAGGTGTCGGAACCTGAGGCTCGCAAGTCAGTCGAGTCTTTCGTTTCCCAATTGAGGAAAGCTGGCGTATTGGTAGATTAAATAAAAGAAGATAGGAAGGAATATGTTTTCGGGACGATATGAGATGGCGGGATGCGTGTTCGACCTTCAGTCGGACCATGAGTACGTCCATCGTATGTGTGCGGACTATCTCTCCTCTTCGGCTCCTGATTTCAGCTTGAAGATAGATGCGGAGATGATGGAGCGGGAACGTATGAGATCCCGTGCGCAGCGAGAACGGGAGGGCTTGCCTCCGATGGAGTTTCCTGACGATTACTTAGAGTCGTTGGCTACCTATCGTGAACTTTCATCTCGTCTTGTCGCCTATGACACATTGCTTTTCCATGGTTCTGTGGTGGCGGTGGATGGACAAGCCTACTTGTTCACCGCGAAAAGCGGGGTGGGGAAATCCACGCATGTCTCTTTGTGGAGGAAACTTTTGGGTGACCGCGCGAAGATGGTCAACGACGACAAACCGCTGATACGGATGTCGGGTGATCGCCCCATTGTCTATGGTACGCCTTGGGATGGCAAGCACCATTTGAGCGCCAATGTCTCCGTACCGTTACGTGCCGTATGTCTGTTGGAGCGGAGCGAAACGAACCATATTGAGCGAATCGCTTCGGAGGAAGCTTGTTCCTTTTTATTGAGCCAATCTTTTATGCCTTCGGAGCGGGAATCTTTACTCTCTTCTTTGGCGTTGATAGACCGTTTGTCTAAGCGGGTTTCCTTATATCGTTTAGGTTGCAATATGGAGTTGGCTGCTGCGGAGTTGTCTTATGGCACGATGAGTGCGGAGTGAGTATTCTTTTTGAGGAATGGACGATCGGTATTATCTTCGCGTAGTTCTCTAAGAATAATTTGTGAAGAATATGAATCAACGGGAAAAGAATATCTTTTTTTCGCTTGTGCGTCATGCGTTATGGGGAAAAGCTCTCTCTCCCTCGGAATGGGAACGATCATCACCTACGGCTCGTACGTGAACAGGAAGGAGAACATCCTGGCATCCAGTGCCGGTACGGCAGTCTCCGATCTT
>CALCUH010000169.1 GCA_937907165.1 uncultured Bacteroidales bacterium
GTTCTCCGCCCACTCTATCTCGGTGTTGAACCGTTGTGACGCCATGTCAAGTATCGGCGCCCATTTGTCGGCTGGTGCGCCATGAATATAAAGATCGATGAACTCGTTCACCTCCTCCATGTCAAACACGCCGAAGCCCAGCAATGTGGATTTCAGCTGATGGAGAATGTTCACATCCGTGGCTTGTGACAACTCAATAGACGTATAGAACGGATCGAAAGCGTTCTTCATATCCTCTTCCGTATTGTAAAAGTCTAGGATAAAAAGGTCCTCGCTAAGTTTGCCAAGATCTGGCGCAGCGCGATTCAGACGAGACAACGCCTGCACCGCCAAGACTCCATCCAACGGCTTGTCGATATACATCGCACACAGTTTCGGCTGGTCGAATCCCGTGAGGTATTTGTTCGCCACGACCAAAATACGGTAATCGTCCGAATCGAAGCATTCCGCAGTCTGACTCTCCGGAAATCCATTGAGACCCGACTCCGTATATTCCTTTCCACCAATCACTTTGGTACCCGAAAAGGCGATTAACGTCTTGAACGGCAACTTCTTCTCTTCGCTAATTTTCAAAATCGCCTGATAATATAGGATGGCACACTCTATATCCTTGGTCACCACCATCGCTTTCGCCCTACCCTTCAGTTTATGGTTACGGTAAATCTTGGCGTCGAAATGGGCAAGCATCACCTCAGCTTTCGCTTCGATGGTCTTCGGGTCACGCTCCACTGCTTGGCGTAAGAGTTTTTGGGCTCTGATATTGTTGTACTCTGGGTTATCCTCTATGCTTTTGGTCAGTTCGTAATAACTTCGATAGGTGGTGTAGTTGGAAAGCACATCCAAAATAAAGCCCTCCTCGATGGCTTGCTTCATACTATAGAGGTGATACGGATGGAAATGTCCTTCCGAGTCTTCCCAACCGAAACGTTCAAGCGTCTCCTTCTTCGGTGTGGCGGTGAAAGCGAAATAGGAACAGTTGCTGCTCATCTTCCGGTCTTTCATCAGTTTCTCCAACAATGCGTCTGTGTCACCTCCGTTGGTGTCGCCATCCTTCTGTATCGTGGCGTTGAGTTTATCCGCCGCGATACCCGATTGTGAGCTGTGCGCCTCATCTATGATCACCGCAAAGTTATGGTCGGAAACATCCTTTATGCTATCGCAGATGAACGGGAACTTTTGGATGGTCGTGATGATGATTCGTTTATTTTGTTCGATAGCCTCTTTCAAATTCTTAGAGGAATCGGCATGGGCTATGATTTTATCGCTTTGTCCGAACGCTTTGATATTGTCCGTGATCTGTTTGTCCAACAAGCGGCGGTCCGTCACGACGATCACCGAATTGAACAACGGAGCGTCGAGCGACTTCGCCAGAATCGCATCCATGGAATCCGGGCAAACCTTTATGAGTTTGAAAGCCAACCAAGTAAGGGAATTGGATTTACCCGAACCAGCAGAATGCTGGATCAGATAGGTCTTGCCCACGCCCTTGTCAGCCACGTCAGCGGTCAGCTTCGTCACCACATCGAGTTGGTGGAAGCGTGGGAAAATCAGTTTCTTGGCGTTCTTCATGGTGTGAGGCACCTTCTTCTGAGTCTTCGCCTCGTCATAATCGAAGAGCACATAGTTCATGATGATGTCCGACACGATCTCCTTTCTAAGAACCTGTTCCCAGAGGTAGGCTGTTTTGTAACCGCCCTTCGTATTGACGGGATTACCAGCACCCTGTCCGTTCTCCAATCCCTTATTGAAAGGCATGAAGTAGGTCTTGTCGAGGTTGAGTTTGGTGGTGAAGAAGGCTTCGTCCTTATCGAGCGTGAAATGAGCGAGGCAACGACCGTAGTTCAGCAGCGTCTCCTTGGGGTTACGCTCCACCGATTTGTATTGTTTCTGACCATCGTATCTCGCGGTTTGGTGGGTCCAAGGGTTCTTCAGTTCAAAAGTGAAGATAGGCAACCCATTAACGAACAAAACCATATCGATTTCCAGCCCCGGGTTTTGCAACGAGAAAGTCTGTTGGCGGGTGATGGAGAATTGGTTGTTGGCATAGTCTCTCTTCGACTGTTCGCTGTCGGCGGCGGAAGGCTTCGGATAGAACAGTGTGAGGTGGATGTTATTTAGGTCGATACCCTTCCTCAGCACCTGGATGACGCCGAAAACCTTGATTTCGGAGTCGATTTGCTTCTCGACAGACGCTTTAAGGTCTTTTCCAACGAACTTATCCAGTTCGCTTTGTTGCGTAGTTTCAAGGAACGACCACAAGCGACGACGGTCGATAGCGGTCAGTTTATCGAAATCGCCCGGCTTACCCCAGTAGTATTGGGATGCGGAGGGTGTCTGCGCATCCACGTCTGTCTGCTTTGCGTCCTTACGTTCTTCTATGG
>CALCUH010000170.1 GCA_937907165.1 uncultured Bacteroidales bacterium
TCACTGATTAATATGTTGGCTAATCAAAAATCATTGGCGAAAACATCGTCAAAGCCGCGTAAAACACAAACCAACAATCATTTTGTGGTGGATCATCGTTGGTTTTTGGTCGATTTGCCCGGTTATGGTTACGCTCAAATCAGTAAAGACGGAAGGGAAAAATTGGATAAGATGATTAAGGGCTATGTGCTGAATCGCGAGGAACTTGTAAACCTTTTCGTTTTGGTGGATTCCCGTCTCGAACCTCAAAAAATTGATCTCGAGTTCTTCGAGTTTTTGGGTGTCAATGGTGTCGCTTTCTCCATTGTCTTTACGAAGGCTGATAAATTGTCTAAAGCGAAACTTTCTTTAAATGTGGAGAACTATAAGACCGTGTTGTCTGAACAGTGGGAGGAGTTGCCTCCTATCTTCATCACCTCTTCCGAAACGGGTTTAGGGAAAGATGAGATTTTGGCATATATTGATTCCATTAATCTTTCAATGTCTAAATGATGGTTATTGTATTTTATATATTTTACATCTTCGTCTGGTTGATCGCTTGGTTGCCGTTACCTGTTTTATACGCCTTTTCTTATCCGATCTATTTTATAGGTTATTATATCGTGAAATATAGGCGTTCGGTGGTGCGGACGAATTTGAGAAATTCTTATCCGGAGAAGTCTGAGAAGGAACTCGTCGATATCGAGAAACGTTTCTATCTTTTTTTCGCCGATGTAGTGGTGGAGACGCTTAAATTGGTCCATATCTCTGATGATGAGATGAGACGGAGAATGCATTTTACAAACCCCGAGGCTTTAGGCGATCTTTTTGAGAAAGGTAGGAGCGCTCTTATTCTTTTGGCTCATTATGGTAGTTGGGAATGGAGTCCTTCCCTTTATTTGAACTATGACGGAGTGGTTGGTGCGGAGTTGTTTCGCCCCATCCGAGAAAAGCATTTCAACGAGTTTTTCTTGAAGTTGCGTTCTCGTTTTGGTACTATTACCATCCCTAAGAACTCTGCTTTAAGAGGAGTGGCTAATCTGAGAAAGACTGGGAACACTTTTGGTCTGGGTCTTATTGCGGATCAGACGCCTTCTCATAATAATCTTCACTTTTGGACTACTTTCCTGAATCAAGATACACCTTTCCTCAATGGTGCCGAGCGTATCGCTCGTATGGCTGAACTAGCAGTCGTATATATGGATATTCAAAGGGTGGGCAGAGGTTATTACTCTTGCAAACTTGTTGTGATTACGGAGAATGCCAAGAATGAGGAAGAGAATATGGTTACAGAAAGGTTTGCGCGACTGACTGAACAGACGATTAACAGAGATCCTGCTTATTGGTTGTGGTCGCACAGGCGTTGGAAACATAAACGCGAGGAGGTGAAGTGATGGTTAAACTTTCCATTGTCATATTAAATTGGAACGGGAAGGGGATGATGGAAAAATATTTACCTTCCGTTTGCCGTTTTTCTGAGATGAATGACGTCGAGGTGGTTGTCGCCGATAATGGTTCCACGGACGATTCCATCGCTTTCCTTAAGGATAATTTCCCTTCTGTGCGTATAGTGGCGTTGGATGACAATTACGGCTTTGCGGATGGGTATAATCGTGCTCTTGCCCAATTGGAAGCTGAGTATTTTCTCTTGTTGAACTCCGATGTGGAGGTGACGGAGAATTGGTTGTCTCCCTTGCTTACTTTCATGGATGCAAACTCTGACGTGGCTGCCTGCCAGCCTAAAATTCGTTCTCTAATCGAGACTTCTAAGTTTGAGCATGCCGGCGCTTGCGGAGGATATATCGATAAATATGCTTTCCCGTTTTGTCGGGGTAGAATTTTTGGTAACGTGGAGTCTGATGTGGCGCAATATGATTCGGTAGCCGACATATTTTGGGCAACGGGTGCCGCTTTGATGATTCGCTCGAACGATTTCAGCGCCGTGGGTGGCTTGGATGGCTCTTTTTTCGCTCATATGGAGGAGATTGATCTCTGTTGGAGGTTGCGAAGCCGTGGTCGTCGCGTCGTTTGTGTGCCGCAAAGTGTCGTTTTTCATTTGGGTGGCGGTACGTTGAATGTGGAGAATCCTCGTAAGACTTTCTTAAATTTCAGAAATAACCTTCTGATGATTTATAAGAATTCTCCTGATAAATATTTGAAGCGTGTTTTGATCGCTCGCTTCTTCTTCGATTATGTAGCTGCCTTGCAATATTGTTTGAAAGGAGATTTCCCGAACGCTAAGGCTATCTACCGCGCGAGACGTGAATTTTCCAAACTGCGTCATGAGTATGATGGTAAACGTGCTGCAAATATCTCCGCGCAAACGTTACGGAATATTCCGGAAGTTCTTAATCGTAGCATCGTATTACAGTCTTATGTCTTGGGTAAAAAGAAATTCTCAGACCTTGTGTTCTAAAACTGTTATTCCCCATAAATCCTTTTTGAAATTCATGCGAAAGTTGTTTCTTTTACTCTTTTGCGTTTATTTCCCGCTCTCGGAATTGTCCGCACAGAAAGTGGAGGGGAATCATGCTTTCAAAAATGGTGAGGTGATGGAATATGACGCTTACTATAACCTCGGACCTTTATGGATAAAATTGGGGTATGCGAAGTTTACCGTCGATACGATTGGACCAAATTACAAATTCACCGTCACCGCTTATAATCTGCCTAAGTGGGACTGGGTTTACTCTCTTCATACTGTTCATACCTCTATTTGCACGCCTGATTTGACCCCATTGTTCTATTCTGCGATTACGACGGAGAATGGCGTGTATACTGAACATACTTATGACTATGACACGGAAAATAATAAGATTCTTAGATGGAGCAAGGGCACATCTAATCCGAAAGGCTCCTCCAAAGTGTTTGGAATAACTCCTTACTCTCAAGATATCCTCAGTTCGATATATGTGGCGAGGAATGTGGATTTGACTCAAAACAATGGCGTGGACATACCTTTTTATCCTATTTATGATGATACGGTCGTGACTGTTTTGGGGAGTGTCGTCGGTCTTGAGAAGATCACAACCCGAATGGGGGTGGAGTATAACTGTAAAAAATGTACCGCCATACCGCCCGCCAATACGCTTTTTGATGCGTCTGAGCCTGTCTTTGTATGGGTGACGGACGACAAGAGATTGATTCCTATATTGGTGGAGGCGAAGATTATGATCGGAAGAGTGAAGATTTATTTAAGCGCATATAAAGAGTAGTTCCTTTTTGTCGGATAATAATAATAGCGAAGAGGCGCTCGTTTAACGGACGCCTCTTCGCTATTATTTATAAATCGTAAACTTATTTATTCCTTTTCTTCATTCTAATAAGTGAACGGGTTATTTCGCTATTGCGGTATGCGTTAGCGTGGTCATTATCGACAATTGTATTTACGATTTCTGTGCCGTTTGAATTGTTGAATAATCTACCTCCCGTAGCGTAGAATGCCGCCAAATCTTTTCCTGTTACGAAACTGAAGTTGTCGAATGAGTTGTCGTCTCCAATCTCCTCGTAAGGATCGGCTATCATAGCCATGTAGTAATCTCCTGCGTTGACATCGTTAGGAATTTGGTATTTTGCTTTGAGTTTTATACTTTCTCCAGGTTGGATCGTGTAACTCTCTTTGTTTTCCATGACGATGTGTTTTTTAGACAAATCTCTCGCTTTGAAGAGCAAGTAGATGATAGGGTAATTTTGTGTGGAGACAGATGTGCTTCCGTTGTTGGTGATGGTATATTCCACCATTCTTTCTCCGGTTGACAACTCTTTGTCCGCATTCACTTTTACGCAGATGTCATTACCTGTCTTGGACTTTGGTGCCGCTTTGGAAGTTGTCCCGTTGGAGGCGCTCCAAACGCCGAAACAGAATTGGTTTACAAAGAAGTTATAGTCAACCCATATGCATCCATTGTCACCCCAATCTTTGGAGCCCCATGAGTTTTGTATTCTGAATGCGTTCTTTGAATTGTCATATCCGATAAGCATCATCGCATGGTATGCGTGTTGTCCTTGGTAGTCTTTTGTGTCGTTTTTTAATACACTTTCGCTATCCCATGACATGAAGTTTTCTCCCAGTTTCGCTCCGATGACCAATGGCCCCTCTTGAAGGTGTGCCTTGATGTTGTTGACAGTCATACCATAAGATCCGGAAGAGTTCAACTCTTCGCTATAAGCGATGGTTCTGTAAGTTGAAATCTTGTTGGATGAGCTTCCATTTCCGGCCTTGCCATCGCATGTCATCTTTGAGTTAGTGAATGGCACACTTGCTAAGGTGGCTACACCTTTCTTTTGCATCGCTTTGAATGCCGGGTCGAAACTTGATCCGTTACAACCGCTGCTTACCTCTGTGTCGTAATTTGATCTCATCGTATGCCATAAGTCAACCGGACTACATTGGTATGAAGTGCTGTTCTTGTTGGATGTGCTCCATGTCCCATCTTTCATGTTCAATGTGGTCTTTAAACCATAGGATGTGGCCCATGCGACACAAGTTCCATATTGTCCCTGATTACCTACTGGAGGACAATATTTCGCCCAACTTACGGCATCTTCCGTAACATCTTCTCCATCGAGTTCCTCATCAGTGTCTTCCAAATTTTCATTTTCTGGATTGTAACCCAGCATGTCTATGAAAATGCTGAGAATTTCATCAATCGTTTGGATGGTTTCTTCGTCGCATGACGTCATGAAAAACGTAGCGAATGCCATCGAAAAGATTGCAATTTTATTTCTGAAAAAGTGCATCATAATAATTTAATTTATTGTTAATAATTTAATTTGTAATTCAGTTTATTGGAACTTGCCAAAATCCGGCGCGTTATTTTCCTGATATTGTATTCCCTCTGTATCTGGAGGTGTCATAAAATGGGATTGCTCGGTTGATATTTTTTTCGAGAAGGTGGTCTTGTTTAGTTTCACAAGTCCATAGAACAATGATTTTTTGATTTCAAAATCCTGATGGAAGTGTGAATTTGTGATGTCGGCCCTTCCTAAGAACCTCCCATATGACAGAATCGCATCTCCATTGAATTGTCCATAGTTGCATATTAGGTATCCTTGGACGTTTGCTAAAGAGAAGTCAAATTTCTCTTCTACTATTATGTTGCTGATTTGTAGATTGTTGATGGATAGACCTTGCAGAGTAAACTCCCTTTGAAATTTTGCGTCCATCATGTTGACGTTACCCAGGAAAGTAGAGTTGCACATCAAAAAAGTGGAGTCTGCTTCTATTTCCCACCATTGGTTTTGTTGTCCAAGGCAATATATGTTGTTGAATTGTGTGTGTCCTCGGAATATGGATTTTGCAAAATTGACTGTGTGGCTGAATTCGGCTTCGCTAAAGTCCACATTTTTTCTGAAGTCGCAATCAGTGAAATTGACATCTTTCCCGAAACGTGTCTTCACGTTGATTTTTTTTTCTTTGACCTTTTTTTTGCCTACGCTTTTCACGTCACCCATAAATACGCAGCCTTGAAAGAATATGTTCACATTCACATTGGCTGTGAAACCTGCGAGTGAAGTGAAATCGGTATCTTCTACCTCTGAAAAAATCAGGTCATCTTTTATGATGGCGTTGGATATGATTACCTCTTTCCCTTTATTTATGATTTTGATGATTTCTTTCGCACTATATTCTTTTACTACACTTTCCCCCTCTTTCTCCTGTGCGTTCGTACAAGAGAATGCGAGAAGTCCCATGCTAATAATTATTATTAATTTCCTTATATGTTCCATGAAAAAAACACAACCATTATACGACAACATTATACTAATCGCAAAGGTATAATTTTTTTTTTAATCATATTCTAATCTTTATTGATATGTAAAAGAGTTTTATGTGTTATTCTTTGTTGATTTATATGCTCGTTCGTAACTCGTTGTTTGATAGTTGCTTGTACCTTGCGTTCTTCGAAAAAAAATTTGCCGTTTTTTTCGCTAAGTCATATTATAAGAAGAAAATAGCGGTGTGCTATTAATAAATTTCGTAACTTTACGCGTTTAAATGTTTGTTATGACGAAAAGTTTTTGGTTATGAGACGTTTAATTTTTTGTGTCATTTGCTTTGTGTTGGCCTTTTCTCAGGCTAACGCACAAAAAGATTTCTTCGGGTTTCAAAATGTTCAGGTGGATGACGAGACCTATGCGTTGAAATGGTCCGCTAAAATGAAGAACGGAAGGGTCTTGGAAGAGTTCATCCGTCCGAAAGATAATTTGGCTAAATATGAGAAGAAAATCGTTTTGGAGCGTTCCAATGCGGGCAAGACGAATGAGGATGAGGTGACTTCGGAAATGGCGAAGCTCGCTTTGATGAAGGAGCAGAGCATTGTCTTCGAATTTAACAGATTGGATAGCGGATATCCTGATGAAATTTGGTTGGAATATACACAAGGTAATGTGCAGGGAGGTACTCCTTTCTTGTTGGAGTGGAATTTCTGCAGATATAAGAATGTGGGAGACCATGTGGTTCTGTTCCGTTACAGACGTCGCTTCTACGACACGAAGGAATCCTCTTTCAATAAGAATGTTGACAAACATAAGGAGAAGTGGATTAAGGAGTTGGGAACTTATAAGATTCCTGAATTATAAAGAAAAATAATATAAATATTGATATAGAAATCGATTATGTTCGAAAGTTTAGGCGAAAGATTAGAACGTTCCTTCAAGATTTTGAAGGGTGAAGGTAAGATTACAGAGGTAAATGTCGCGGAGACATTGAAAGACGTCCGCAAAGCGTTGTTGAACGCCGACGTCAATTACAAGGTCGCGAAGACATTCACGGATACTGTTAAGGAGAAGGCGTTGGGTCAGAACGTGCTCACGTCTGTTAAACCAAGCCAGTTGATGGTGAAGATTGTCCATGATGAGTTGGCTCAATTGATGGGTGGCACTTCCGTGGATATTAATTTGGACGGTAAACCTTCCGTTATCTTGATGTCGGGTCTGCAAGGTTCCGGTAAGACGACGTTCTCCGGCAAGTTGGCCAACATGCTTAAAACAAAGAAGTCTAAGAATCCTCTGTTGGTGGCGTGCGACGTCTATCGTCCTGCCGCTATCGAGCAGTTGAAGGTTTTGGGCGAACAGATTGGTATTCCTGTATATTCTGAAATTGATAGTA
>CALCUH010000171.1 GCA_937907165.1 uncultured Bacteroidales bacterium
CCGTCATCCCCTTGTCTATCTTGTCGAAGCAGCAGACGACATCTGCTACGAAATCATGGACATCGAGGATGCCCACAAGCTCAAGCTACTCAGCAACGAGGAGGCCAAAAGCCTGCTCCTCGCTTTTTTCACAGAAGAACAGCAACAACGGAAAAGAGAACACATGAACGCCGTGGAAGACGAAAACGAGCAGATCGCCTATCTGAGATCCACGGTCATAGGCGTATTGGTGGACGAATGTTCGAAAGCCTTCGCACGGAACGAAGAAGCCATCATGTCGGGCACATTCAACTCGACACTCATAGAGAACGTCTCTGAGATGGTTGGCAACGCTTATAAAAGATGCCAAGAGATTTCCCTTAAGAAAATATACAAATCAAACATAGTGATGGACATAGAGATTGCCGGTTACAACATCATCTACACGCTGATAGACAAAGTCATCAACGCCGTGTTCAACCCCGACAAAGCCTATTCCCGACAGCTCATCAACCGCATTCCGGAGCAATATGAAACCGAATACGAAGAGCCCTACCGAAAAATCATGGCGGTGCTCGATTACATCTCGGGCATGACGGACATCTACGCATTGGATTTATACAGAAAAATCACAGGCATGAGTTTACCAAGCCTATAAAATATTCACCATGAAAAAGACAATATTCTTTCTACTATCCTTTTTAGTATTCTCGGCGCAACTCGTCGCTGAGACACCCGTGCTGCAGCCCTCCAAAGTGAAACAAATCGATTTTGAGAAAAGGAGTAAAATATTCGATTCGGCCCTGAAAAAGATTCAATTAGGGAACGGCGAATCAGACAATCTCACCCAAGAAGAGAACGAAATCTACGATGAGACCAAAAGTAGTTATTGGGAAATCATCGGAGAGGCATGCAGTTGGTATTGCGCGGGAGGTCCAAACACCGTTACAAGTTCGAGCCAACTGAAAACACAAGGCAAAATAAATTACAAGGCTAGCAACGCTCACGACCTCAACTACAAAAACGTCTGGGTGGAAGGAGTTCCCGGCTATGGCATTGGAGAATACCTCACCTACAAATTTAAGGGAGGCTCACCGAGAGTGACGACCATCATCGTCGTCAACGGCTACGTGAAGAGCGCCAAAGCCTACAAGGAGAACTCACGCGCCAAAAAACTGAAAGTATACAAAGACAATAAACCCATCGCCATCCTCGAACTGCAAGACATCATCGGAGAACAAAGCTTCGACATAGGAGTGTTAGGCAATAACAAAGAAGGAACGCCCGATTGGACATTGAAATTCGAAATCATGGAGGTCTACAAAGGCGACAAATACGACGACACAGCCATCTCGGAGATTTACTTCAATGGATTGGACGTACATTGCCTCGCCAAAGGCACAAAGATTAAGATGGCGGACGGCACGGAGAAAGCCATAGAAGAGATAAAAGAGGGAGACGAAGTGCTCTCCTATTCACCTGGTAAAAACATCGGGAAAAGCAAAGTGAAAGCAGTCGAAAGCGCACGTCACACGAACTACGTCACCTACACCTTCAAGAGCGGCAAGAGCCTCACCTGCACGCCAGACCATCCGCTGTTCAGTCCCAAGTCAGGCTGGGTGTCAAGCGAACCAGAGAAGAGTAAAATCTACAAAGGATACGAAAACGTAGCGTCCATCCAAGTGGGGACCATCCTACTCAAAGCCGACGAATCCGACGATTCGGTCGTTAAGATTGAAAGAGGCGCAAAAGAGCAGGAATTCCACACCATCACAATATTGGAAGACCACCGCACAAGCTTCTTCGCCAACGATATATGCGTCGGCACCGAAGAGTTAGAAAACAAATGATTTAAAAAGAATTTAAACCAACAAATTTCGGGAGGAAGACGATCAAGCGTTCTTCCTCTCGATTTCGTGAAGATTCTGCATCTTCTTCTTTTTCAAGAATTCATAAATACCATCAAGATGTTCGGTCACCTTCTTGTTGCCGAACTCATAAACCTTCGAGACTAAACCATCCAAGAAATCACGGTCGTGGGAAACCACAATCAACGTACCGTCGAAATCCTTCAAGGCAGACTTCAGGATATCCTTCGTTTTCATATCCAAATGATTGGTAGGCTCGTCCAAGATGAGGAGATTGACAGGCTCCAGCAAAAGCTTTATCATCGCCAGACGGGTACGTTCACCACCCGAAAGCACCTTCACCTTCTTCAGAGAATTCTCGCCGCCGAACATGAAAGCGCCCAACAAATCCTTAATCTTATTACGAATATCACCTTTCGCCACATCATCAATCGTTTGGAAAACCGTCAATTCTCCGTCCAATAAAGAAGCCTGGTTTTGGGCGAAATAGCCAATCATCACATTGTGACCCAAAGTCAAGGAACCCTCATGTTCAATCTCGTTCATGATACACTTCACCATGGTAGACTTACCCTCACCGTTCTTACCCACAAACGCCACCTTCTCGCCACGGGCGATGGTGAACGAAGCGTCACGGAAAACCAGATGGTCGCCATAAGACTTACCCACATGGTCGGCGATGACAGGGAAGCTGCCCGAACGAGGCGAAGGCGGAAACTTCAGACGCAAAGCCGACGTATCCTCCTCGTCCACCTCAAGAATCTCCAACTTCTCCAACATCTTCACACGCGACTGCACTTGAAGCGTTTTAGAATAAGTACCCTTGAAACGTTCGATGAACTCCTTCGTCTCCGCGATCATCTTTTGTTGCTCGTCGTAAGCCTTCTGCTGCTGTTCACGACGCTCCTTGCGGAGTTCCAAATAGTGAGAATAATTCACTTTATAATCATAAATACGACCCATCGTCACTTCGATTGTCCGGGTCGTGATATTATCGACGAAAGCCCTATCATGAGAAATCACGATAACCGCCTTGCCACTATCAACAAGGAACTCCTCCAGCCACTGGATAGATTCGATATCAAGATGGTTCGTAGGCTCGTCAAGCAAGAGGACATCCGGCTTACGCAAGAGCAGTTTCGCCGACTCGAT
>CALCUH010000172.1 GCA_937907165.1 uncultured Bacteroidales bacterium
CCGAAACGATAATCACCCGAATTCCAGCTTCTTCCCGGCTCCGTCATACCAAACGGATAGTAATCCGAAAGGCTCACGACGGTAGGTTCGGCTGTGGTGGATGCCTTATCAGATATCACCGCCATCACGTTGCCGAGGTGGTTGGTCAGCTCATAGTGGGTGACAGGTGGTGTGGATTCACTCGCATTGGCGACGTTCAGCGCCAAATCACGCTTCCTCATGCCGAGGCGGCCGGCTCCGTAGAGGTGCTGCTCGGTGAGGGTGAAGGTGCCGTTGCCCGAGTCTCCATGCTTGTGCTCGTACACCGCCAGCACGTTGCCCTGCGGGTCGCGCACGTAGTAGGTGGTCACATATTTGTCGTTTTCGGTCTCCTTCTTGTTGATGACCGTCTTCGAGATGCGGTTGCCCATGGCGTCGTAGGCGAAGTGGAGGTCCGGTTTGGTGCTGACTGACGTGCGGATGACGTCCGTCACCTTGCCCGACACGTTCCACCTGATCTCGGCGATCTCCTCCGACTTGTCCTTGATGAGGTTGCCTATCTCGTCATACTCATAGTTATGCGTGGATCGTTTCGTTTGGGCATACGCTCCCTGATCCTTGATATCCGTTCCTCCAGCATTTTTCACCCCATCGTTCACGTGCAGCAGACGGTTGGAGATGATGTTGCCCTTCGAATCCGTAGCGTAGTGGTACGTCAGCTGGTCCATAGCGCTTCCGCTCTGGTCGTTGCGGTTCAAATTCAGGATGTTGCCGTTCGCGTCGTAGGTGTAGGAAGTGGCGTACTTCTTGCTCCCAATCACCTCGGAGCCCTTCAGTCTGTTCAGTTCGTCATAGGTGAAGGATCTCGTCTGCTCGCCGAAGCCCGTCTGCTGGCTGTCGGGCGACTTGAGGTCGGTCGTCATGGCGGTGATATTGCCATTGTAGAGATTCGTCGCTCCCGCATCCACCGTGCGGTAATTATCACTGCTTATCGGCTTGTAGTCCCCGTTGTTGTACTGCAGTTCATAGCCATAGACATCGGACTTCACAGTGGCATCACTCTCGGCGTCAAGATTCACGCCCTTTGTCCAGCCCTGAAGGGTGTAGGCATAGTCCACACTCTGCAAGTTTCCACCCAGCACGGTGCGGGCGAGCGGTCCGTGGCGGTAGTATTCGTAATTGGCTAGCTCGTGCCACGTTTCACTACCGCTTTCATCCTTGTCTCCATAGTTGGCGTACGCCTTCACGATGCGGTTCTCTCCATCGTATTCGTAACGGAGAGAGTAGCCGTCCGGCTTACCTTTTTGGTAATCCAATTGGTTCACCTTGCCGCTCACCAGGTCATAATCGTAGCTGATTCTCTTGCAACGGTTCTGATCATCCAGTTCCGGCAATTCGTGTATCAATTCCTTCACGTTGCCGTGTATGTCATAGCTGTAATGGGTGGCATGGTCGTATTGTGTCACGTCGCTGTGGTACACCTCTTGGTAGAGGGTGGTCGCTATGCGGTTGCGGAGGTTCTCCTGAGCTCCGTTCGAGAAGAGGGTCGCCACGTTGCCGACGCTCTCGTCGTAGACCGAGCGGGTCACCTGGTAGCGGCGGTCGCTCCAGTTGCTCGGGAAGTCGGTACCGTTGAGGATCGACTCGTCAGGCTCCGCGTCGCTCTCCAGTTCGCCCGCCTCGACGTTCCTGCCCAGCGCATCGTAGCGCGTGTAGGAGTAGCGTTGCGGGTTCATCGCGCGTTGCTTGCTGTTTTGCGAAGCCACGATACGTCCCAGCGCATCGTAGAAGAAATGCACGGAGTAGAGGTCCGTCTTGTCCGACACCGTGAGCACCTTCGAGCCCGCGTTCAGCGAGACGTCGCCGTCCGGCTTGAGCGTCATCGAGGTGAGGTTCTCGTTCGTGCCCGTCTCCCTGCGGGACCAGCTCTCGCCGCCGTCCACCGTCTTGAGCATCACTCCGTCGGCGCCCGCCGCGTAGACGGTGCGCTCGTCCTTCATCACGATGGTGTTGAGACGCACGCTCCTGTAGGCGCCGGAAGGATCGGTGACGGCCGTCCAGTCATATCCTTCCATCTCGAGCTTGTTCCAGCTCTCGCCACCGTCTAAACTCTTGTAGATCGAGCCGTCGTCGGCGCATGCGAAGCCAACCTTCCCGACAAAGTCAACGCCCGTGAAGGTGATGCCGCCCAAACTCAGCTTTACAGATGGATCACCACCGAAACTATAGGTCGCTATCTTGCCGTCCGCACCCACCAGAACAGCGCTGTTGGGGGAAGTGGCGCAGCACGCCCTCACATCAAGACCGCTTATCTCCCTTCCAGTCCACATCCCTAGGCTGCTCGTATATGTCACATATCCTTTGCCTGCGGCAACACCGTGAGACCCGTCGTAGAAATCGACGCAACAAAGGTGTTTCGCTTTTGTCTCGTTAGTTAAATTCCATGATACGCCGTCCGCACTGTATGCCAACGAACCGTTTTCCATCACCGCACAATATCCCGTGTTCCCCATGGAGGTGACGGCGGTCACCTTGCCCAACTGAACTCGCTGGGGTGTCACGTTCGTCAGCCACGGAGAGGCGAAAGAAG
>CALCUH010000173.1 GCA_937907165.1 uncultured Bacteroidales bacterium
GCTCCATCACGTCGATGACCGCCAAAGCCGCGGTACAAGCCATGTGGTTACCACCGAACGTGGTACCCAACTGACCGTAGACAGGCGTGAACTTAGGAGAGATGAGGAGACCGGACATAGGGAAACCGTTACCGATACCCTTCGCCACAGTGATGAGGTCCGGCTTCACGTCGAGATGCTGGTGAGCGAAGAACTTACCCGAACGGCCATAACCGCACTGGATCTCGTCGCAGATAAGCACCGTACCATATTCGTCGCAAGCCTTACGCAAGCCCTGCATAAACTCCTTCGTAGCCATGCGGATACCGCCCACACCTTGGATGCACTCCACGATGACGGCGCAGACATCACCCTTAGCGATCTCCTTCTTCCAAGCCTCAAGATCGTTAAGCGGGAGGTAAGAGACGTGACCGTTATCGTTGATAGGAGCGATGATCTTAGGGTTGTTGGTCACCTCGACCGCCAAAGAAGTACGTCCGTGGAACGCCTTGTCGGAAGAGAGCACACGAGTGCGCCCGTTATGGAAAGAGGCAAGCTTGAGGGCGTTCTCGTTCGCCTCCGCACCGGAGTTGATCAAGAAGAACTGGTAATCCTCGTAGCCGGAGATCTTACCGAGACGCTCAGCCAACTGAGCCTGCAACTTGTTGATTACTGAATTGGAATAGAAACCGAGCGTGTTCAACTGCTTCGTCATCATCTCCACATAGTGAGGATGGCAATGACCAATACTGATGACCGCGTGACCGCCATACAAATCAAGGTACTCCTGACCCTTGTCGTCCCATACCTTGCAACCTTTTCCCTTCACGATATTCACATCGAAAAGCGGATATACATCAAATAGTTTCATATCGTCAAATTAATATTTGTTTCCTCTTAAAACTGAATCCGTTAAGCGTAACGGTTCAAGGCGCAAAATTACAAAAACATTCTGATTTACGGCTTACAATTTACGATTAACAATTTCGGGTGCACATGGGTGTCATGAAATGCGAACCGTTCCAATTAATCCTTAACGGAATAAAGAGCAAAATGCTTATCCGAACCGACGGATTCCCACTTTTTAGGCGGACTTTTTGTGATTTTTTACATTTTTTAGGCGGACTTTTCACTCATTATCGCATTTTTCAGGCGGACTTTTTGTATTTTTGTAAAAATTCAAATCGATATGGAAAGGAAATATTTAGATAAGTTAACACAATGGAAAAACGACAACCATCGTAAACCATTAATTATCAAAGGCGCAAGGCAAGTCGGGAAGACATGGCTAATGAAAGAATTCGCTCAAAAGGAATTCACCAAATGGGTTTATATCAATTTTGAAGACAATGAATTAACCCAACACGTTTTCGAAACTGATTTCGACATACAAAGAATCATCCTTCAATTATCCATCGCCAGCCAAACAACTATAGATAAAGATACGCTTATCCTATTTGACGAACTACAAGAAGCGCCAAGGGGCGTGACAGCCCTAAAATATTTTCAAGAAAAAGCACCTGAATATTATGTCATTGCGGCAGGGTCCTTACTAGGAATCACCCTCCATCAAGGCACCTCATTCCCTGTCGGAAAGGTTGATTTCCTCGAATTGTACCCCCTCTCTTTTATCGAATACCTACTTGCCAACGGAGAAACCATATTGGCGGATCTCATAGAAAAACAACAGTGGGATACATTAGCACCCTTCCACGACAAATTATGTAAACACCTGAAATACTACTACTTCGTTGGAGGAATGCCAGAAGTCGTAAAAACTTTCGTCGAAGAAAATGATATTCAACGAGTAAGAATGATTCAAAAAAACATATTGAACGCCTACGACAACGATTTTTCGAAGCACGCACCAACATCAGAAGTTCCTCGCATACGAATGGTATGGAAGTCAATTATGGCACAATTAGCCAAAGAAAATAAAAAATATATTTATGGCCTATTAAAAGAGGGGGCAAGAGCAAAAGAGTTTGAATTAGCCATAGAATGGTTAGTCGATGCGGGATTGGTTTATAAAATACAAAAGACGAAGAAAGGATTATTACCACTTTCCGCATATGAAAACTTTTCATCTTTTAAATTATACCTTCTTGATGTCGGCCTACTTGGAGCCATGAGCGACATTCCCGCACAAGTGTTATTGTCAGAGAGCTCCATTTTCGTTGACTATAAGGGTGCGTTGACAGAACAATACGTACTTCAACAAATCAAACCAATCCTTTCATCCATTTTCTATTGGTCAGCGGATAACTCTAGCGGTGAGATCGATTTTCTGGTGCAAAACGAAGAGGAAATCGTGCCCATCGAAGTAAAAGCGGAAGAGAACCTACAGGCAAAGAGCCTTAAATCGTTCATCGGCAAAAATCCTCAACTGCACGGACTTCGCACCTCAATGTCTTCCTATCGCGAGCAAGATTGGCTTACGAATGTACCATTGTATGGAATAGGAAGTTGTTGGAACAAATAATATTTTTTCTTTACTGGAAGGCGAAATTTCTTCTCACGCCATCCCCCTCTTCTCGCACACCAGCTCATACGCCTCGTTCGTCTGGCGGAAACGCACCACCGACTCCTC
>CALCUH010000174.1 GCA_937907165.1 uncultured Bacteroidales bacterium
CTGATTGAGGATATCTGCCTCCTCAGAGATACCTGTGAAGATAGGGCCAGGAGCTGGCAGGAGGTTGGTTTGACCGATCTTTTCGGCCAATGTCATCTTTGACATCAGCTCATTGATAAAAGCTGCTTCAGGATCGCTTGGCTTGCTCTGGCAACTGGCCAGGAGCGCGGTAGCCATAGCGGCGAGTGCGACGTAATTGTTTTTCATATTTAAGTTTTATTTAGGAATGTCTTTCTAAATTCTATACTTTATTTTTCCCTTATCCTTGTTTCCTTTTTACTTTTTTAGAGCTTCTGCCTGTGACTTGTTCCATACAATAATGGAATTGTTGAGGCGGAAATATGTGTCGAGTACAGAATGGTTGAGGTCAGACGGCTCAAAACCTGCTGTTCCTTCGTAGATCTGATTGATGAGCGTCTGCATGTCCTGGATGTACTCCCAACCGAGCTCGCGGCCCTCTGGAAGCGCCAACCAGTCCTTCTGCCAGTAGTGGCCACCGTAGATCTGAAGCTTCTCCTTGTCGATGCCATTAGCAGGATTCTCAATGTACTCAATGAGGTGTGGCACGCCCTGGGTATACTCCGTGAAGCCTTCGGTATTGAAGATCCAGACACCGTGACCCGAACCGATGGCGTCGCCTGTAAATACCATGTCGAGGCCCTTGACGAAGACGCTTTTTGGTTGCATCAGCAAAGAAGAACCGCAAGCGCAAAAACAGGAAGGTTTTACAATAATTACCGAAATTGCGAAAGACAGCCGTGTTTTTGAAGTGAACTATGACCGTGTTGACTACGATGCCGCCGAGATCGAATGTCTGGCCTTCGTCATACAGCGCGTATTTGCTACCTTCGAGCTTCTCCAGAAGAGGTTCGAAGTCGATACGTGGCAGCATGAAGCAGACGGTAGTATCGCCGGCGTAAGCAGGATACATGCCGGTATGATCGCCATGGTTATGTGTGAAGGTGATGGTCAATGGCTTGCCGTCAATACGCTCTGCAACGAGCTGGCGGAGGGATTCTACCGCGGTGCTGTCCCACTTGATGAAGTTCGAGAGGTCGATGAGCAGCGCTGCATCGTCACCCTTGAGCAGGTAGAGATCCGAACAGTTATTGAAATGAGTCTTCTCGCCATTCTCGTCGAAGCTCTCACCGGCAGGATTAGCCGCGTTGTAATCCTGGATGTGGTAGATGTTCTCGGTAAGCGCTGTGATATGATAAGGTCCTACCTCGACATCCTCTGGCAGGACGGCAGGCTCTTCCTGTGTCTGTGCAGGTTTCTGAGTACATGCAGTCATCAGAGCTGCGATGGCGGCAAATGCCAGGCTTTTCAGAAGGTTCTTCTTCATGTTTTGTACGGGACAATTGTGTCCGATTTATTGGGTTTTGTTGACTTCTTGACCGGAAGCCGGCTAAGGCTTCCACGGCCTCAGCCGTACTACCTGTAAGGTTATTATAATATACTCTAGTTATAATATCGTCGCATTTGCAATTGCATTTGCAACAATTTCGAATATCGTGACAGCTTCAGCAACGCAAATTTATCGCTCGTCTCCCGAACCGTGAATCTTATCGCGCTGCATTCGTGAAGCCAGCTTGTCAAGATTCATCTGGCAGACTTCTTCGAGCGTATAGCCGAGGTCGTGAGCCAAAGATGCAGCGTACCACATCACATCACCCAGTTCGAGGGCAATCTGATGCTTGCGTTCGTCAGTAAATTCGTCATTATTGTCGCGAATCACCTTCTTGACCTTGTCGGCCACCTCTCCAGCTTCTCCGGTGAGGCCTAAGGTAGGGTAGATGATCTTGCGTTCGGCAGGATAGATGGCAGTGCGACGTGCTCCTTCCTGATATTCATTGATAGTCATGGTGGGTAATGCGGGGTTTTGAATGTGCAATTTTTTTTGAAGGGTATAATTTATAATTATATCCACTGCAAAGATAATAAAAAAAAATGAATTACGTGCATGTTTTGCCAGAAAATTTCGAAAATACCTTGTTTTATTTTATAGATGTATCATTTTGTTTCATTTTAGGGTCATTTTTACTCCGAAAGTATGATCTTCGATGCGCGAAACCATCACCAGGAACCCGTTTATGGCTTTGTGAATGCACGAAACCTTCACCGAGTACCAGGTTATGGTTTCGTGCATCACGGCATCTCCTACACCGTACGCTGGGGAGGATGCCTTCATCACGGCATCTCCTACACCGTACACTGGGGAGGATGCCATGATGCAGGATTTCAACGTTGCGTACGTAACGTCAATATTTTGCAGGCAAGATGTGCCAAATGGGAGTCGGATGTGCTAATTTTGATTAAAAAATAGCAGAAAATAGAATTTTGTAATACGAAAATCAAAATAAAATTGTATCTTTGCACCGTCAAACAACAAAAAACGATGGCAGAAAAAGGAAAATCAACACGCGGAGGTCGCCGTGCAGGAGCAGGAAGACCTCGTACCGACAGCCAGCTCTTCACCTTCAGAGCGGGAGGCGCTGTAGCGCAATGTATCAACAGTCAGGAGAGTAAGACAGATTTTATTGTCGGTTGTATCGCCTCGGAAATGGAGAGAAAAATGACAGAAAACAAGCTGAGAATAAGCACTGTAACACCTGTAGAGAGAATTGATACGATAGGAGAGGTGCACCCGGCATTGCAGGTCAAACCGCTGTCTATTCCCGAGTTTGACGTGAAAGTGGTGGCTGGCTTTCCGATCCCGCTCGACAGTCAGGAGCAGGGTCAGATGGTGGATATGCTCGGCATGCTCTGCCCGCATCCGGAGAGCTCGTATTTCATTCACGTGAAAGGCGACTCGATGATCGATTCGGACATCCACTCCGGAGACGTGCTGATCGTGGACAGAAGCAATCGTAATCCAAACGAAAATGAGGTGGCTATGTGCGAGCTGAATGGTGAATATACCGTCAAGTTCGTTCATCGTCACGACGACGCGCTCTGGCTCGTGCCAGCCAACGAGAATTATCCGCAAATAAAAGTGTCAGAGGAAGATAACTTCAACGTCTGGGGTGTCATCACCTATGTAATCCATAAGCCGAGAGTATAAAGAAATGTTCCCAAAATCCCCTTCTCAGCAGCGGTCGTATATCGCCATCGACCTGAAATCTTTCTACGCCTCGGTGGAGTGTGTAGAGAGAGGCCTCGACCCGCTCACGACCAACCTCGTGGTGGCGGACGAGAGCAGGACGGAGAAGACCATCTGCCTCGCCATCACCCCCGCCCTTAAAGCGCACGGCATAGGCGGAAGGGCAAGACTTTTCGAGGTGGTGCAACTGGTGAAGGGCGTCAACTACCGCCGACTGGAGAAGGCGCCGCTCCACCGATTCACAGGCAAATCGTCCTCCGCCATCGAACTGGCGCAACACCCGGAATGGAGCCTCGACTACATCATCGCTCCCCCCCGCATGGCGCACTACATAGACTACAGCACGAGGGTCTACAAGACCTATCTCAAATATGTGGCGGAAGAGGACATCCACGTCTACTCCATCGATGAGGTTTTCATCGACGCCACCAACTATCTGAAAATCAACAAACTGACCGCCCGCGAATTCGCCATGAGGATGATTCGCGACGTCTTTACCCACACGGGCATCACCGCAACCGCAGGCATCGGCACCAACCTCTTCCTCTGCAAGATCGCCATGGACATCGTGGCGAAACACATCCCCGCAGACAAGGACGGCGTGCGTATCGCCGAACTGGACGAGCAGACTTTCCGCCAAGAGCTTTGGGACCACCGCCCGCTCACCGATTTCTGGCGCGTGGGGAAAGGCATCGCCCAAAAGCTGGAGATGTACGGATTGGACACGATGGGGAAAGTGGCGAGATGTTCCTTGCAGAACGAGGACTTCCTCTACCGTCTCTTCGGCGTGAACGCGGAACTGCTCATCGACCACGCTTGGGGTTGGGAACCTTGCACCATCAAGGAGATCAAAGAATATCGTCCGGAAACGCATTCGCTTGGCAACGGGCAAGTGCTCTCTTGCCCCTACGATTACAAGAAGGCGCTGGTCGTCATCCAAGAGATGGCGGACAACCTCGCACTCGACTTGGTGGCGAAGCATCTGGTGACCGACAAAGTGACGCTCACCGTGGACTACGACGCAGCTTCGCTCACCGATCCGAACATCCGAGCTGGCTATCACGGGGAAATCACCACCAACCGCTACGGGAAGTCTGTTCCCAAGCAAGCCCACGGCTCCCTTAGCCTCAACAGCGCCACCTCCTCAACGCAACTGATTTCAGAAGCCTTCATCACCCTCACGAAAAAGATCGTCAACCCGCAACTGCTGATTAGACGCATCAACGTGACGGCGAACAACACCGTAAAGGAGTCTGATTCGCCAACGAAGAAAGCGCCCGTGCAACTGGAGCTCTTCACCGACTACGAAGCGTTGGAGAAAGAGAAACAAGTAGAAGAACAGAATAGACAAAAGGAACGTAAGATGCAGGAGGCGATGCTGAAGATAAAGGACCGGTTCGGGAAGAACGCTATCCTAAAGGGACTCAATTTCGACGAAGGGGCGACCGCACAAGAACGCAACCAACAAATAGGAGGACACAAAGCATGAGCCACGAATACGACGATATCATCAACCTTCCGCACCCCATCTCGAAGCGTCATCCGCAAATGCCGATGAGGGACAGAGCCGCCCAGTTCGCACCTTTCGCCGCACTGAACGGACATGGCGACGCCATCAAGGAGACGGCGAGGGAGACGGACGAATTCAGGGGAGCGGACGAATCGGAAACCACCGAGCTTGACCAAAAGATGAATCTACTACTCACCCATACGGAGGAGCAACCCATCATCACCGTCACCTATTTCAAGCCGGACCTGAAAAAGGAGGGTGGCTCCATCGAAAACATCACCGACCACCTCACCAAATTCCAAGAGTATGAGCAAGAACTGATATTCCGAGGAGGAGCGGAAATCCCCCTAAAGTCGATTCTCCACATGGAGGGAGAGATATTCGACAGGAAACTCGAAGGAGAAACGAACAACCCATAAAACCACAATGAACGAAACCCGCGCCATATTTGTCATCCTACTCGCTTTAGCGGCGACCTTCATCCACGTCACAAGCGAAGGATTCGGACTGCTGATATTGTCGATACTTTTCTTTCCGCTAACACTAGTGGTACTACTCATCGCACTAGGCTCCATCATAGTCAGCATCATCCACCTCATCATGAGAAAAAGGGAGAAGATGTGCGTAAGGGTGGCCAACCAAATCATGGCAGGCTGCCTCCTCATCTGCTCCGCATACAGCGGTGGCATGTACCTCTTCAAAAAAAGCAAATATGACATCATCGTCTGCCACTGCGACATAGACGGATTATTCTCTTCACACACCTTCCTGTTGTTCTCTAAAGACGGAGAAGTGGGAACTTGCAGTTCGCCCTCCCATAAAATAACCTTGCCTATCGAAAGCAAAGGAACCTACGAAAGAAGAGGCGACACGCTCATATTCGGCTATGACACCCTCCTCATAGACCGAGAAAAGAACCAGCTAACCTATCCAAACAGCACCTACAACGTCTACAATATAGAGCAATGGCAAAGCCGTGACGAATAAGACACACGCTCATTCCACCTCCAAGATATCCTCCAACACAGTCAGGTAGTTGGGGCTCCGATGCTCGCTCTTCACCTTCCACGCCTGCGTCGCCTCCCCCTCCACCGCTAGCTGTACGGTCTTCAGCCCATAACGCTGGTTGAGGGAATCCATCGTCTTCATCAGTTCCGTCCGCTGCGGCCGGTTGACGACAGGGTCGAATAGCTTGAGCTGAATCGGGGAAGCGTCCGTCAACCCGCTCACCCAAACACCGGAACGTTTATACTTGATGCCCGGCTTATAAATAGTCTCCAAGATTGAGATGGCGGCTCGCGCAATCTCTGTCGTATCGCTCGTCGGCACAAGGAAACGGTAACTTCCGCAATTGCCATACTGCGCCAGATCCTTTCTGAAAGTGTTGCTGCAAACAAAGACCGACACCTCCGAGCAGACCGACCCCTGCGCCCTTAGTTTATTGGCGACCGACGAAGCGAAGGTCGCCACGGACGCTCTGAGCGAGGCGAAATCCTCCACCATCTCTCCGAAACATCTTGTGGTGGAGATGGATTGTTTCTTTATCTTCTCCATGGTATCTATGCAATCCACACCGTTCAGTTCGAGCCACGTCTGGTAGACAGGCTTGGGAAAGCGCGAGCGGACCCACGACTCGGATTTGTCGGCGAAGGCCAACGGGGTGCGGACACCACAGTAGACCAACTTCTCGTAAGTCTTTCCACCCACACCCCAGACATCGGCGAGGTCGAAAAGTTCCAACGCCTTCCGTCGTTTCGCATCGCTGTCAATCATACAAACGCCATGATATCCCTTATAGTTTTTCGCAAATTTGGAGCCCATCTTCGCCAGCGTCTTGGAAGGAGCGATGCCCACGCTCACGGGGATATCGGTCCACAACTTTATCCTCCCCGCCACCTCCCGCATCATCCGTTCAGGCTCACGATAGCCGTCCAGATAGCAGAAGCTCTCATCTATGCTATAATTCTCCACCCGCACAAGAGACTTTCTGAGGATGGAGACGATACGACCGGACATCGCCGCATAGAGATACATATTACCCGAAAAAACAGCCACGTCATACGCACGGACGATCTCCCGCACTTTGAATATCGGGTCGCCCCGATGCAGACCGATCCGCTTCGCCTCGGGCGTCAGCGCCACGATGATACCGTCGTTGCTGGAGAGGACACACACAGGTTTGTTCCACAGACCGGGATGGAAGACCCGCTCCACGGAGCAAAAGAAAGAGTTGCAATCGACAAGGGCGATCATAGCCTCGCCTTATGGATGATATAAGTCACCGTACCCCAGACGCTGAAAGCATCCTCGGGACGGACCTCAATTTCAGGGAATTGGTCGTTGGCAGGCACGAGGAACATCACGCCCTCCCGCCGCACCACCTGTTTCAAAGTATATTCGCCATTGAGTTCGCAGACCGCCATCTCGTGTTCGCTAGGATGGCGGTTGCTCTTGTCCACGATCACAATATCACCGCTCTGCACCCCCGCATCGACCATAGACTCCCCCTTCACACGAATCAGATAGGAAGATTCAGGGTGCGGACAAAGCATTTTCAGCAGTTCGATGTCCTGCGAGAGCTCATCGTTGTCCAAAGGGATAGGGAAACCCGCCACCAAGTTGATGTCGAAGAAAGGGAGACGCACCTCCCCCACGGAAGATGCGGGAACCACCGACCCAAGCGTCTCCATGTTCCGCGCCGCCCGTTTGATACTCGATAAGATAAACGCGCTTTTATTCGGCTGGGCATCCAATATCGCCGCACTCTCCTCGTCCGCAAGGAAGAGCACCTTCCTGCACTTCGTCTTTGGTCTCCCCGCCCCTTCTCTCTTTCCGCCTCTCATAACTATTCGGTAAAATTATTCGAGACAAAGATAAAGATTAAATTGAATACATATATATTAAATCAAAAAAAACATTTCCTAGTTACGAAACTGTTTATAGGGAGGGAAGAAGGTAGGTATTCGAAAAGATGGGCAAGCACAAGGCTTGCCCCAACAAAAAGATGGGCAAGCACAAGGCTTGCCCCAACAAAAGCACAAGGCTTGCCCCAACAATGGAATAAAAACGAATTCTTAATTCTTAATTCTTAATTCTTAATTCTTAATTAAATTTGCGTTTATGAAAAAAAGGAAATACATATTAGCAACAATTATGGCAATGGCTGTATTAGAGTGCATCGCCCAATCGGTTAGCGGCAAGATAGCCGGGCACGACTATGTGGATCTCGGGTTACCCAGCGGTGTGATGTGGGCGACCTGCAACCTTGGCGCCGACGAACCGACAGATTACGGTGACGAATTCGCTTGGGGAGAGACAAAAAGAAAAGATTATTATCTATTCACATACGAAGATTATAAATGGGCAGACAAAGACGCTAAAAGTTCGTTATCCAAAATTTACGATTTTTTCGGTTTTTTCGAGGAAACAAGCAGTCGTAAAGAATATAAATTCACAAAATATACGGAGGAGGATAAAAAGCGCACACTGGAGCGCGAAGACGACGCCGCAACGGTGCAGTGGGGGAATCCGTGGCGCATGCCCGATAAGAATGAGTTAATGGAACTATACAACAGCTGCCAGTGGGAGTTCGTCTATCTCAACACCAACCCTGTGACCATAGGATTCATGGGCACGTCCAAGCACAACGGGGAAAAAATATTTCTACCCCAAGGCAGGGGAATAGACAGCGCACGAGACACATCCATGGACATCGATTGGATAAATTTCGTAGGGTGTTATTGGTCAGCCAACCGCTCCGAGAAGAATGAGGCGAATGCGAGTTGTATAGCACTCGTAGAGAATGAAAGGAAAGTAGAATGCGGGGGGATAGGCGAGAGAAAACGTTTCGTCGGCATTCACGTCCGCGCGGTCAGTTCAAAGAAATAAGATTTAGATTGAAACGAAAAGATATGATATGATATGAAGGGAACAAATTTAAGACTCATTCTACTCTCCTCATACCTCGGTCTGGTTGCATGCGGGAAAGCGTACGCCCAAGAAAATGCCGCTACAGATTTCATAAAGGAGCTGACCACCACAGTCGACACATCCGACATTCAAGCAGGCCCAATATATCCAAAAGTAGACAAAATAGCGGAGTATTCCAAAGGGAAAGAAGCGTTAAGGGAATTCCTAAAAAAGAACTTGTGTTATCCTTACGTCGGAGAAGAAGTATGCATACAAGGCAGAGTTATGGTAAAGTTTGTCGTACGCGCGGACGGCACAATCACCCATCCGGAGATTGTACGCTCCGTAGACCCGTTAATGGATGCGGAGGCTCTCCGAGTTGTTCGGTTGATGGGGAAATGGATTCCTGCGGAGATCAATGGGAAGGCGGTCAATTCATATTTCGTGCTACCGATAAGGTTCAAGTTTTGAAACTACTGTTTAATTTTTATGACGGATTCCACTATTCATCCAATCTCCATCCGAACCCGTTAAGAGAGAGACCTTCATATACACATAAAACTAGCGCAAATACGCTTATCAAATAAAATGTATATTCAATTATTTCTCCTCGTATTATCCGCACATAAAATGGGTGGCATCCTCTTTCTCAGCATATATCAACGTCACGAGGGACAAAAGGGCAGGCTCCAGTACAGGGGATACGTTCCGTTAATCACAGAGCAAATCCGCTCTTAGTTTCAGGGCAGGAAGATTTCGACCAACAAAACATTTTTCACAAATACCTATCAACCAACAGCTTGAAGTCGTTCAGTTCCAAAGTTCCGCTCTGCCGCCACACCACGTCTCCATTTTTGAAGAGCAGGAATGTGGGGACGGAACGCACGTCGTAGCGGGAGACGAGCGCATTGTTCTTCTCCACGTCCAGTTTGAGTATTCTGACACTATCGCCCGACATCTCCTTCAGGCGTTCCAAGACGGGGTGCATCGTCTTGCACGGACCGCACCATGTGGCGAAGAAATCGACGAGCGTCAACCCCTCCCCTTTGATTATTTCATAAAAGTTTTCCATAACAATCGCTTTTTGATGATAACACAAAGTTAGCGAGTGAGTACATGGGAAACGAACGATGGGGACGATGAGGGGATGGAGAAAAGCGAAAGAGAGGGAGAGAATTGAAACACATGCGCACTTACCGTTGTCGCTTTTTCCAAAATCATTGTCCACGAAAATCAGTTTTTCGTTTTTTTTTCTTACCTTCACACAACTAAAACACAAATTATATGAAAGCATTAGCCGTACAACAGCCTTGGGCATCCCTGTTATGCTTAGGCATCAAGAACGTAGAGAACAGAAGTTGGGAAACGTCACACCGAGGGAAATTACTCATCGTGGCGAGCAGCAAAAAGGTTGTCAGTGATTTCTTGGATTGCATGCCCGCCGAAATCTACGACACCATCATCAACGAACAGATCTTCGGAAATGTACCGGAAGACCTCAACCAACTACCCACCAGCGCCGTCATCGGATACGTCACCATCAAGGATTGCGTGAAAGGTGAATACCTCTCGGAATGGGGCGGTCCCGAATTCCAATGGGTCGTGGAAGAGGCTTACCTGTTCGACGAGCCTCAACTGGTGGGCATCAAGGCGAAACTCAAGCTATTCGACGTGCCTGAAATCGACGAAAACAACCTGCCGCCCGCACACAAAGTCAAGCTGAAAGGCATGCGGCTCGATGGAGACACCCTGAACATCAGCATCACCGACAAATGTCTCGACGAGGTGCTGGAAAACGGAGAACTAAGACTCGGCTTTTATGCGAAAAACGTCTGCTACGAACTGGAAGACGAAAATGGTCTTAGAGAATTCAAACACGTCGCTTTCAAAAGTCCGACACGTAACATCACCATGGAAAAGAAGGATTTCAAAGCCTTATGCTACATGGAAGACGAAGAAGTAAAACAAGTACCTTCCGTCTTATACGGTGACCAAGTGGACTGGAACTTTTACTCGATAGAGGTAGGAAACGTCGAAGAAAACAGCCAAGCGAAGGAAACAACGCAGGAAGAGGAGCCCGGCACCACAGTCAAGGGAGAAATCATCATGGTTCCCGAGGAACGTTTCTACGTACTCAAATGCGCCTTACTAAGCGGCGAACTGAATTGCGACGTGAAAGTAGGAGACCCGGTCACCGTCACCTTCGACGACGGCAGAACGCTCGACTCCGAAATCGTCAGAATAGAAATTCCAAAAAAACTCATTGACGAAGCGAATGCGGGAGATTATGTCGGCATCCACATTCCGGGAGTGAATCGGAATGAGTTGAAGGGCTTGATTGATGTAAGGAAGAGATAGACAAATTGAATCATTCGGTATTGATACATAATGAATTGCGTATCAATACCGAATTGTTTTCCAACACCAAGTAACACAAGTTATAGACAAAAAGGGACAAGCATCAAGACTTCGCCCCGCTTCCCCTTAGCCACTACAGCACCCAATCGCCGCCATTTTCCTCGACATACCGATCGTACTGCTCCTTCGTCTCGAAGACGCGTCCGTACAAAGTCATCATCACGTCCAAAGGATCGTCCTCATACTCGTCCCAGACCTCGAACTTGTCGGACCGTAACCTCCTCATCATGCTCGAACATGCCAGTTTGCAATGCGACATCCACCGCAATCAATTACCTTGGTTATAGTAACTATACTTATACGTGGTGACCTTAGCCGCATTCGAACCTTTTTTCACGCTACAGGTAAGTACATTGTTCCAACTATCGTAGGTATAGGTGGTCACAGTCGTAATTCCATCACGCACTTGCGTATTCTGCACTATTCTGTCTTTGGCGTCGAAGATGTTCTTCTCCGTAATAACGCTATTACCCTTACTGTCGACACGCTCGGACATGACAAGAATTGACTTCTTATTGTAAATGTTTTTTGATGTCAACCGACCTCCGCTATGAAGAGACATCTCATACGATCCATCCGTGTTATAATTAAAGAAGATGGTGTCAGAGGTTAATAAGACCTGCATCTTTTCCCTACCCTTGTCATCATAAAACCTCTTACCAAATGGAATTTTTTCCTCGACAAGAACGCCCTGCTGGTTGTAGACACGGGAAGCGACAGAGCGCCCATTCCTACGATTGATCTTTTCTATTTCCTTTCCTTGTTCATTGTATTTGTAAGTATAATTAGGATCTGATACAATCCGTCCGTTGATATCGTACAAAAAAGTATCGGTCCCGCCCAAATACAAGCTTGTGGATGTCGTTATCTTACGTGCTAGTTTTCCTTTATCGTGATACTCGTAACGGGAAGTCTCGGAAAGTTTTCCACGACTGAAAGAGGAATCTTTCTCTACTAAATTTCCATGATAAGTATAGACTTTTCGGGTAATAAGTTCATTATTCTCAATGACTCTCTCCTCTAGTAAGCTATCCTTATTGTCTCGATCATACTCAAACCTACAATATTTGGAAGATTCGAGCGACACTAACGGGAATACCGTTTTTTCTTTCAACTTATGGGTGGGCGTATATTTGTATGAAACATATTGTACAATATTCCAATACGGTTTCCGAATATCCGATTCATTTTTCGAAGAAATTTCATTCGGGGCAGTCTGCTTTTTCCAACCCATGGGTCCCTTGATTCCAGGATATGTGGTTATAACATGTTTAGTCAAGTCAGACTGGAAATAACGGATATTATCCATGACAAAAAAAGCGGTCATATAACCTTTTTCATCATAGATGAACTCTTCGTAAGATTCTCGAGTCGTAAAGCTCGATAGTTGTCCATCTTGTCTGAAAGTCAATAAATCCCCATCCTTCTCAGCCGTCTTCACCGGACCTTTAAGATCGAAATCCGCCAACTTATTTTTAGGTTCAATCTTATCGTAATAATTACTCACGATGGAAAAATCCCACTCCGCACGGAGAGGCATCACGGAAGCCATTAGCATTAAAACCGTCATCAAAGGGATATAGAAACGTTTCATAGAATCATTTATTTACCTCAAAACTATCATTTTTGTTTTTACATTCAGAACTACGTCTTTCCAACAACAAGAGTTGTCATTATTGATTACTAAACCGCCATAGCCTAGGGTAACCCATGCATTGGAAAATTTGCGACTGACCATTCGAATCGTTATAATAAACCTTTATGATGAATTCTTCCTTTCTGGCAACTTGTTGTTTGATGCGTTCAACTTGCCCTTTACTAAACTGCGAGCCCACCACAGGACTTGGCAAAGAATTATACATGACGCCGAATTCCACCAAATCAATTTGAGTCACAGGACGCTTAGTGCCATTGTATTCCACAACCCACATTGTGATAGGGGAAGATCCGTCAATGGGCGACTCCATCTTTTTCCTCCTAAAATCGAACACATGTTCTTTTTTCGCCGAATCATAATAATGCATTTCACAATTTATCATTCCCATTGTTTTATAGATTCTTAGCCTCTTGACTTTTTGTCCTTCATTAATCCATACGGAAAAAACATCTTCCTTAACTGGCAACTTCACATACAACCCGCATACTTTATATAAACTTCCGCCCACGCCTTTGTTCAACACCTCATAATAGACATCGAGGATTTCTCCCTTAGAAATCTCTAGGACATTTTTCTTTCGACCAACCAACTTCACGACATTTCCTTCTTTCTTAACATAGGAAAACTCCTCATTCGAAGTGAAAGGGACAAGACAAACACCCGTATAATCTTGAGCAACAATCTCTGGGTCCGCCTGATATTGGGAAAACAAGTTGCATGAAAGCGAAAGAAAAAGTAGAATGAATACATTTCTCATAAGCTCTTCCTCATAATATTTTCTTCAAATATATATATAGAAGCTGTTTAAATTTTTTTATTGGAGATTTTTATGATTTACCCCGCCACCACCGCATTATGGATGTTATCCACATACTTGGCCAGCGGCATCATGTATTCGCCACCGAAATCTTCCAACGCTGAAGCGAAGGGGTCTTCGTTCACGACGATATCTTTGG
>CALCUH010000175.1 GCA_937907165.1 uncultured Bacteroidales bacterium
CCTTGCCGTTCTTCATGACAGGGATGATGTCAGGGTTGACGAATCCTCCATAAGGCTTGAGATTGAGAGCGGCATAACGCTCCACCACTTCCTTTTGAAGTTCAGGATCGATGTTGACCGCATATGTCTCGACCAGAGCCTTTCCTGCATTGAAATCTCCCTCTGACTTTATCCTCTGGATTTCGCTGAGAAGATTCCCGAACAGACCTCTGAGCGCTTCGTAATCGTTGACAACGAAATAAGTCTTTCCGTCCTTATCGCGATGAGCTGTTCATCTCATCAAAGGCAGGCTATGACATGTGGCCTGGTCCTTACGGGGAATGGGGAAGCCGCAAATACCTGATGGCGAGCCTCAACCAAAGTCTGAAACGCATGGGTTTGGAGTATGTGGACATCTTCTACTCCCACCGTCCCGACCCGAACACCCCGTTGGAAGAGACTATGGGAGCGCTGGCAGACATCGTGCGTCAAGGGAAAGCCCTTTACGTCGGCATCTCCAACTACGACGCTAAGCAGACCCAAGAGGCGATCTCCATCCTCGCCGATTACAAAGTGCCATGCTTGGTGCACCAAGCACGCTACTCCATGATGGACAGATGGACGGAACCCGAATTACTTCCTTTGCTAAAAGAGAAGGGCGTCGGCATGGTCGCCTTCTCCCCTTTGGCGCAAGGCTTATTGACCAACCGCTACCTCAACGGCATTCCAGCCGATTCCAGGGCGGCAAGGAACTTCTTCCTCCAGAAATCGACCATCACACCTGAACTGCTGAAGAAGATATCGTCGCTGAACGACATCGCCGTAAAGAGAGAGCAGACGCTTGCCGAGATGGCTTTGGCATGGTTGCTCAAAGACGAGCGGGTCACCAGCGTAATCGTAGGCGCCAGCTCACCCAACCAACTGTTGGACAGTTTGAAGGCGCTAAACAACCTCAGTTTCTCAGAAAAGGAGTTGAAAGAAATAGAAGAGATTTTGGGGAAATAAGGGCAAGACCCACACACAAAAGTGTCGTCTATTCCAATTCCGAAAATCTCTTTCGTCTCAAGGTCACATTCCGCGGTACGGGTCACCACACTTTTTAACTCTTTCATCGGAACACCAAGAATAAAACACCGATATATACAACAAGAGAGACACGTTTTCACGCATCTCTCTTGTTACTTGTTTCTGTTTTCTTCTATGATTACTCTGCAATGCCGTAACCGACATTATCTATGTTTGTCAAATCAAAGTCAAGTTCCGGACCGCTGGTAGCAATCACATCATTTACCTCTATCTCTATCATCTCCATAGAAGGAGCTTCGAATTGTTCTTTTGTCTTCATATGTTTTTATATTTTATTTCAAATTCCAAAGCAAGTGGGGAAAGTCCCCACCCACTATTTTATTTTTCCTTTACGATGAATTTTTCTCCGTTCACGATATAGATGCCTGCAGCCAAGTTCTCCAAGCAAGAGAAGGAATCCACGTTTTCGCGGACCACTCTACCATTGATATCGTATACATTCACCAACGAAGAGGTCAACTCATTATTCTCGACCATCATCACACCTGTAAGTTCACCATCGAATGAGACGGCCATCACCGGACGTGGGGAAGGTTTAGCACCCTGTTTTACGAAAGCAGCTCTAAATGGTCTTAATTCGAGGGTGTCAAATTGACAAAGTTTATCATTCGAAAAGGCATAAACATTTGAATTAGATTCACATACAGGCGCTATACTTCCATAAAATAAAAACTCGGAATTTTTTCCAACCACGACAGACTCAGGAAGTTTCACCATGTCCGAGTAATTAGGAATAGTTACGTTATGGAGCTCTTTTAAAAGCTGTGAACCTTTTTCTCCTTTCACAACATAAGGGTATCCTGCCATTAAAGAATCATCTTCCGATTTTTTAAAAGCAACGGTATTGTCTACAAAATCGGCAAGCTGATAAACCTCTCCGTTAACATCCTCTGCAGCAACATTGAAAGGGAAACAGAAAGTGGCTATATTGCTGCCCAATTTACGTTCATAAATAAAAGTGTCAACTATTGCGTCATATTCCAAAAAATCCATTTCGAAAAAAAGGCTATCCAAAATATGAATTTTTGTTGCGTAATAATCAACACCATGCATAAGTACATTTTCACCAAATTTTTTATTTTCGTCGCCTTCTTCTGCATCAAAATCTACGAAATGATTAGGTTTCCGTGAATTAAGAATATTTTCATAACAATTAATCGTATAATCTTTGTATGGTATCTCTTTATAATCATTTCTTACCCAACTTTCCCATGTGTCAAATCTATAATCATAAGCAATCCGAATCTCTCCTTCAAATGATTCATTTCCGACTTCTGTTGTATTAACAATATAAGTACCATCTCCTCTTTCCGTTATTATCGCGCAATTATTTATAATACCATAATTGCCATATATATCTTCACCAAATTTAACACTTGATTTAGCCAAACCATCTATTTCTATAAGATAGCTATTGGAAATTGAGCCATAATTAGAAAAATACATACTGCAAGAGCCAATATCATCTCTAACCTTACAATTGGAAATAATGCCACTATTATCGGTAACAAACCTGTTGTATTGAGAAGAGGCAAGTTTTTCAAAATATAAATTTTTAATGGTTCCAATATTATTACCAATAAAAACATTATTTGCTTTAATGCAATGATCATTTCCATCAAAAACGCCATAAAAAGCTGGTACTGTGATCCAGGAATCATTGATTTCAATATCATTGCGTAAAATAGCATTAATATCTAAATTTTCACCAGCATTTAATTCGGCATTGAACCACCTTAAATCTTCCACTGAATACAATTCATAAAATTCCTCTCCGTCTATGATGCACTTCGATGGCTTTGTTGCACCATCGTCAGCATTAGCAAAAGAACTAGCCATCAACATGGCTGTTAAGAATGTAAATAATTTCTTCATAAAATTTATATTAAGTTAAATAGTTAATATAACAAAGTTATAGAATATCTAATCTAGGCGGCAAGTAGCCTCCGTTGAAATGGCAAACATAAATCAAATACGGAAAGACAAATCACAACAAAATTATACAATTAGTATTCTGTCCCATTTGCCTTAAAAAAGCGATATATATACCATAAACACACCTATTCATTCCATGATTTGCGACGTCATGTCTTCGCCATATAAGAAAAAAACACTTCATTTTCCCTACACAAAGGAAATGAAGTGTTTTATATCAAATGTGTTATAAACCCCAACGGTTTACGATAAGAACATATCCTTGATGCTGACGCCTAAAGTACCAGCCCAAATGAATACCGCACCCAAAGAAATCGGGAAGAGCACGTAACCTATGAAATAGATGATTTTTCCAGCCACACCGAATTTCTGTTGCAACAGAAGCATCTTAGTGGCACTCTCGGGATGGAGGAAAAACTTCACCGCCACATAGATGCCCAACAAGACAATGATGGCGCCAAATATTACCGTGAAAAGATTCATAAGCCTAATTATTTTCTTTTATGATCGTTCTCGAAAGCGGTCAGACGCTCGTCGAGCACATCATATTGGTTATCTTGGATGAAAGAGGTGCAAGCGCGCAATCCCTCCTGCTTACTACCCGTCGTGAGCAAAGAGATGACGCTGACACCGTAGTAAAGAAGATCGTGCATCAACTCGCCTCCGGTCATGCCCTCGTATCCGACAGTGAAGTAGAATCCGTCGCCAATCGGACGATCGATATCCTTGTCGTAAACGATATGGAAACCGTGTTTCAAGAAGATAGCCTTGAGCCTAGCGGCGCGTCTTCCATACTCCTGCACACCCTCCAAGAAATTATACTTACCGTCGCTCGCCGCCTTGAACATGGCAGCCAACGCATATTGCGCGGAGTGAGCGGTACCGGAAGAGAGCACGTAAAGGATACGGTTCACGAAAATCGTACCGAACTCGCCAATGGTATAGCGGTCGGCAAGACCTTGGTAGAAACGATGGTACAACTTGTCGGAGATAGCGGAGACACCGATACGCTGCCCAGCATAGCTGAACGCCTTAGAACCGGAGATCAGCAAGATATAGTTATCCGTATATTTAGCCACAGAAGGCTGGAACGGAGCTTGGAACGGCTTGCTGAGGTCCTTGCGGAAATCCATAGCGAAGTAAGCCAAGTCCTCCATGACGATGACGTCGTACTTGGTAGCCAACTCGCCGATTCCCTTCAGCTCCTCCTCCGTAAGGCAGAACCATGACGGATTGTTCGGGTTGGAATAAACGATGTTGCAGATGTTGCCCTTCTTCAAGTAGCTCTCCACCTTCTCGATGAGTTTGGCGCCACGATATTCGTACATATCAAAAGACTCATGTTTCAAGCCCAAGACGAGCAATTGAGTCTTTTGCACAGGGAAGCCTGGGTCGATAAACAAGACGGTATCCCTCTTCGGGTCACATTGTCCCGAGACAAGGAAAGAAGCGTAAGTACCCTGCATGGAACCTGAAGTAGGAATACACCCCTCAGGATTGACATCCACGTCGATGAACGCTTTGATGAAGCGGGAAGCCTCCTTCTTTAGGTCGGGATGACCATCCAACATAGGATATTTGGAAGCGACGCCCTTCTGCAACGCCTCGATTTCAGCGGCGATTCCGATAGCGTCGGGAGCGAGACCAGGTACACCCATCTCCATCCTGACATACTTTTCGCCTGTCAAAGCCTCCACTTTATTGGCGATTGTGCAAATCTCACGAATCGTCGCCTTACTGAAATCCGGAAGATGCATACCATCAATCACGGACTTAACCACATTCTTGTCTATCATATCAAATATAATTTATTTATCATTAATAAGTTGGAAGAGCTGGCAATCCGCCCATCCGTCGCCGTCACGCACCCAATCCTTCAGCACGCCCGTCTCCGTGAAACCCATGCCGCGAAACAAGCGCAAGCAAGGTTCATTCTTCACGCAAACCCTTGCGAGAATCTGATGGCAGCGCAAATAGTCGAAAACATAGCGGCGAACCATGTCGACCACCTCCTTAGCATACCCCATTCCCCGAAACTCGTCCGCAATCAGCACGCCAAGCTCCAAGCGCTTAGCGAGCGGTTCGAAATCGAACAGATCCACCAAACCTACGCTTTTACCGGAAACGTTTTCCTCCGCCACGAGCCTCAACTCCCTCGAAGAGAAGATGTCCGTCGCGTTTGCGATGTAATTCTTCAAATCATAGCGGGAAAAAGGAGGAACCATACTGCCCTCTCCCCATATCGAGGAATCATTCTCCCAACGGTACATAAACTCCAGATCTTCCGGTTCCAGCGGTCTGAGGGAGAGATGTTCGGACGAAAACAAAGCCATGAGCGATTAACGGATTCTGTCCAGCGAGCGCACCAACGCCTCGTCGCTACCGATGGCACGAATGGCGAGGTAAGTCAAGATAGCGTTGAAGAGAGGCAACAAGACCGCCCAATTAGGAGTCAAAGAGCCTTGGAACACACCTTGGTTCGGCATCAAGAAATCATAATACAGCAAGAACAACGCATAGATACCCAAATGGAGCGTGATGTTGAAGATCGCCACACGGATTTGGAAAATACGTCTCTTGAAGAGAAGGATATCGAATGCGGTGACACCCAAGATGAGACTTACCAATGCGAAAAGCGCCCAAGCGCCTTTGGCGAATTGGGTGGAGATTTCCGCAGAATTCGGGTCGGTAATGATTTGATATGCGCCGACCGCATTCAACTCAAAAGCCTGTACGACACCGTCCTTCATCACGTACCCCATAGGCACGAAGAAAAGAAGGACCGTGAAAACAAACGTCACAAGGAGATATACGGTTTGAATTCTTTGAAGCATAGTCGATTATTTTTTGTCTGAAATAGCCTTGCCAGCCTCAAGAGCCTTCAAATTCAAATTAACGATTTCATCACCTTTCCTTCCGAAGATGGAACGGATACCCTCTTGAATCTTATCGTAAGAGATGCTCAAGAACGGAGTAGCGGCGCCCAACATAACGATGTTAGCCACACGAGGGGAACCTACTTCCTTGGCGATGGACTCGACGTCGAGGATGACATGGTTCTTCACCTTCTTCACCTCTGCCAAGACATCATCGATATTAGGATAGTCAGGGATATTAATCAAAGGCACATTGCTAGTGACAACCCAACCATCTTTCTTCAAATAAGGGAGATAACGGAGAGACTCCATCGGCTCCAAAGAGATGATCAAGTCAGCGCTACCCTTCGCGATCAGATCCGAAGCGATCGGTTGATCGGAGATACGCAAGTTAGATTGCACATCACCACCACGCTGGCTCATACCATGAACCTCAGCCTGTTTCATATAAAGGTTATTCTTGATAGCCGCCTCACCAATTACAGCAGCGATGGACAAAATACCTTGTCCGCCCACACCTGACAAAATAATATCAGTCTTCATAATATTTTAAGTTTTAATTTTTTTACACAATAAACACTGTCCGTCTTCACATCAGCCAGATAGCATACAAAAGTAATAAATTTATCCCACAAAAAACACACCTTTCCACCACGAAAAAAGTGCGTTTTCTCTTCTCCCCTTTCGAGGGAGAGCGGAATGTTCCTCCGACTTATTCGACCGCCTTATAAAGACGGCTATTATTGGAATCGGTAATATCGACCATGACGCACTTCGTGCTATCCTTCTGCACGACGATACGCAAACGTTTTCCCTTCATATCATAGCCGGACAAGCCAGCCGCGACATATTGGAAATCACTCACCTCAAGTTGTGCGGAATAAGGTTCTCCATTCAAGAAAAGCTCATAATTCTTAACGGTAAGAATTTGCTCAAGCGCGATGCTATCCGCAGGAACATATTTGAAACTATGGGCATGCAAATAGTCCCACATCTCTCCTTGATCCTTAAATGAGCCGGGCTGATAGGTACCCGTCATGACTTCATTAGCATCACCGTTCCTCGATTTGTTCAATATCTGGGTGAAGAAAAAGATACCCAAACAGAGAGCCATCACAATAATCGAACCAATTTTTCTTTTATCCATAACGTACAATTTTTATTCTTTCAATATTTCCACCGTACCATGCTTCTCCTTGCCGCTCTTGAAACGTATGGTGTAGAGATAGACGCCAGCGTCGGCAGGCGCACCACGATAAGTGCCGTCCCATCCGTTATCGGAATGGCAGACAAGCAAACCATATCGGTCGTAAACGAATATCTCATAATTCTCCATGAAGACATCATTGATACCATTACCATCGGAAGGCGTAAACGACGAAGGAATCTTCACGTCATCCTCGGCAAGCACATGCAGATGAAGCACCACCATACTATCGCACCCATGTCCGTCCACGTAAGAAGTGTCGAAAGAATGGTCACCGTGGATCTCCAGCGGAGGCAAATCGAAATTCGCGTCACGATATGGCTCGTAATAGAGAACTGTGTCATAATAAATATACGGTTCAGGTTGGAAAGTCTTCAGTCTCAGTGCGATCACGCTATCGCAACGTGAAGAAGAAGTGAGCGTTCGGTAGTGGTAACTATACTCTTCGTCGTCGGCGACAAAATCGAAGCCGTTGCGTTGATAGCGCTCATCCTTACAGATAGAGTCAACCATAGAGACCTGATAGACTGTATCCACTGTGAGCCCCAAAACATGGATGCGCAAACAACCGCCATCGGTAGAATCTTTCACCTCCCAATATTTCGTACCGACAGGCTGTAACGCCGCAATTAGGAAACCGTCCATCGCATAAGCCTCATTTTGGCAAACACGGGCGTACTGCGTATCACGAGGAGCCGGCAAGACGTTCAGTCTGAGACACACGACGCTGTCACAGCCATTGCGATCGGAAAGCAAAACCGTGTCGCAATACACACCCGGAGACAAGGGACGCATATTAAAGCCATTCTCCTTATACGACAAACCTAAACATATCGTATCCTGAACAAGCGCGGTATCGTTCCTCTGCAAAACGGACAAATTCAGCACTATCGTCTGGTCGCACTCCCCATTGTTCACGATCGTGTCATATCTGCCAGCCACCGATTCTGAGAAGTACTCATCCTGATACTTCTCCCCCGCACAGATGGTGCGATTTAAGACGATAGGTTCTTCGCTCTTCACCACCAGCGTCCGCTCCAACTTAGTCGAGCAACTTCCGGTACTATTCTTTACGACAACGCTATAAGAAGAAGTCTCTTGCGGGAAAACAACCTGAGAGTCGGTTGTGTCTCCATTGTTCCACAAATAGGTCGAGGAGGAATCCAAATACTCCATATGATCTTCACAATAGACAAAGTCACGCATAGGGCAGACAAACCATCCATGGCTCATATTATAGACTTTCGCGACTCCATAGCCCATAGAGAAAACACATGCGTTTTTGCCGTAACAATAGGTGGAAGTCCAACAATCTTTATAAAGCAGCACATCAGAGACAACACGATAAAGCGTACTGTCTATAATGATGGAATTTGCGTAGAGATAGTTCATCTGGGCGACTGAAGGGATATACCATCCATTGTCAAAATCGACTCTCCATGCCCAAGGGAAGATGGTCGAATCTCCCGCTTCCCTAATTTTCTTCGTGTTTTCATAGCCGGACCAATCACTCAAAACATTGTAAAGGTTAGTACCCATACGTTTAAAAGGGAATGTGTCCGACATCGAGTGTTCTACGTTAAGCATCGGAATGGAATCGAAAGTTGGCATCGCCACCATCGTTCCACGTCTACCGTCCCCATCGAGATGGCAGACAACCCCCTTGGATCCGTCTGGATTCTCAATCAGGTCGCCAAGCTTAACCGAAGGAGGAATCCATGAAGAAATCTTCTCCGTACGGACATGCCTAAAATGGAGGTATGTTTTCTTTGATAACGCCAATATAGAAAAATCGTAATCGATACAAATCACATTAGTTTCGTCAAACTCGGAACTAGACGCATAAGTTTCCCAAGAAGCGATTTCACCATTTGAGCCGCCAAAAAGCAGTTCTTCCCCTCCCACTTTTTTCAGTGAAGCGTTTACGATAGAATAAGAACCCAACAATCTACGTAACTCACCGATGGCAGGAATATACCATCCATTCTCCAAATCCGCATTCCACGCACTCGGATATCGTAAACTATCACCAGAACTTCTCATCAACGATGTTTTGGCGAATCCATCCATGTCGGCAAGCAGATTACGTAGATAAAGCTGGTTTTCAATGCCAGGGATATCCTCCAGCACAAAACTCCACGCACCGGGTTCCCCCTCTTCAAGTCCTACGATATAGGCGAATCCACGCTCGTAATCAATCGAATAGACCACGCCTTGCGCCATTTTTCCGGAATGGAGGTAGGAGTCGACGTCCATATAGGTCATATCGGAACAGAAGATATCACCGATTTTCACTTGGGGCTTCTCGCAGACACGGAGGACGGAATCTCCACCAAAAGTTTTCACGGAGAGCTTCACATAGGAGGAATCACAGAATAGCTTCTTGTCTGGATAGACTTCCAACTCAGCCTTCGGGTTAGACAAAACGTGAAGGGTCAAGACAATTGAGCTGTCGCAACCATAACGGGTTTTATAACTATACGTAGAGGTGAAAACCCCTGTCTTATTCTGCTTGCCTAAGTTGATTTCGCCCCGCACATAGTTCTCCCCTTCGCAGACCGTGTCGGAGAGCATGATATGGTAGGACATGCGCGGATGTACCGTAATCGGGACAGCGCTCGTTCCGCATCCGTTCTCTCCCACCAACGTCAATTCCACAGGCTTATCGTCCGTGAAATAGAGAACTATCTGAGAGGAATATTCACCGCGAACCACTTTCACGTTTTCAGGGTACTCCCACTTGTATTTGGAGAGGTTATCTTCCGTTTCGATGTAATACATGGTCATCTCGTCCGTACAAGGATTCAAATCTCCCACGATTGAATTAGCGAGGTTTTTCGTCTCACTGACTGTCAGACGCAGACAAACCACACTATCACAAGTGCCCGGACGGCTAAAACGCAACGTGTCTTTCAGCACACCGACTGGCGGACGGCTGATGTGGAATCCGTTCTCATCATAGTCCTCACCTTCGCATATCGAAGCCTCAATCGGATAGAAGGTTTGCAGGATGGTCAACGACAAATCCACCTCCGACGAAGCGGAGCATGCGGTCGGACTGATCACCTCGTTGTGGTAACCGAATGTGCCCGCCTCCATCTGTGGAGGCAAGCTGAAATGGTTCTTCTCGTATGATTCGCCTTGGCAGATCGTATCCGTCAAATGGTCGGTCACGATTTTAGTCGTGTCGGTGACGTAGGCGCTTTGGGTAAACTTACAACCCGTCACGGAGGTCACCTCGCAATAGATATTCATATCCTTTCCCGAGAAAGTGCGGGTGGAGACGCGCGACGTGTCGCCATTGTCCCATCGATAAGTAGGGAAACCGGCAGGTGCCGCCAAGGTGAATGTGCCGCCGCCGCACACATCAAGTTCCAAACGATTGGGTGCGCATTCGGCCGTGAAATAGGCATAGCCGAAATGTCCTAATAGGAAACAGTCGTAGGTGATGAATTGAACCTGTACTTCCTGTCCGATGAAAGGGGACAAATCGAGTCCCACCTTCGTCCAATCACGCCAACGCACCATACCCGTGGGCGACATGTAATCCTGAAAGCCCTCCAAACCGGCGGATGCGGTCACATCATACTCGGAGCAGTCGTTCACGAGCTTGCCGTCTTTGTCGGTAATACGTATCACAAAGCGTGGCTGGAAAATAAAATCGTGGCCCGGGTCTTCCAAAACGACGGCGAAATTCACGAAGAGAAGCGAGTTGTCAGGATCCACGATGTAGTGGTAGACGAGCGCCTCCGACTCGCCTCCGATCTCATGGTTACCCAGACGGACGGACTTCACCTCTCCGTCGGGTATGTATTTGAGCTGATAACCCGTTAGCGAATCCTTTCCCTGCTTCTCATTGAGATGATGACGCTTATCGACCATTCCCAACGAGTCGAACGGATGGTCCATCATACCCGTGTATTTGTCCACATAAGATGCGGAGAGGTCCATGAAATCGGGACATCCGTTAAAGGGTTCAGCCAAGAGAGAAGTGAGACATCCAGCCATTATCGCAGCAAAAGCAGCACAACGACGAACGAATTTTCCCTCCCAACTTTTCATAAAAAAAATGATTTTTAGTTTAATAATGATTATATGCTACAAATATATGCTTTTTAATTCATTTTTCGTCCTTTCCATCTTCTCAATTACACAATCGCACCATGCGTCGAACTCAGGATCGGGACGTTGACATTCTGGGTGGGTGAGCACATAATCGATCGTCTGCTTCACACCCTTCGAGAAGGGCATATTAGGGATATAATCCGGGACGACCCTTTTCAGCTTCGTATTGTCGAAAACGACTGAGTTAGCTTTGTCACCTATGAGACTTCCCTCCAAGTCGTAGCGACCGACCGACGCCAAGAAATCGGAAGCGACATAGTATGGTTTCAACTCCACGCCCAAAACATTGGCGATGCAAGCATATATCTGGTTCCACGTCAGCGTCTCGTCCGACGTGATCTGGAACGCCTCGCCTATCGCATGAGGATTGCCCAATAAGCCCACAAAACCTTTGGCAAAATCACTGTTGTGCGTCATGGTCCACAACGAGGTGCCGTCGCCTTGTATGATGACAGGCTTCCCCTCGATCATACGCTTCACCACCTGCCAACTACCGTTCGCCCCGTGCACGCCCAACGGCACGGAACGCTCATCGTAGGTATGGCTGGGACGCACCACCGTAATCGGGAAACCCTCTTCACGGTATTTCTGAAAGAAGAACTCCTCGCAGGCGATCTTCTCCCTCGAATATTGCCAGTAAGGGTTCGCCAAGGTGGTTCCCTCCGTAATCACATAAGAAGAGAGCGGCTTATGGTAAGCCGATGCGGAACTGATGAAAACGAACTGCTTCGTCACACCGGAGAACAAACGATAATCACGCTCAGCCTGTTCCTTGTGGAAGATGATGAAATCACACACCACATCGAACTTCATCCCTTGGATTTTAGACTTCACGTCAGACTCGTCGTTCACGTCCGCCACTTTAATGAATCTCACATTGTCAGGAAGTTGAACCGAACGATTGCCGCGGTTCAGAAGGAAAACGTCATGCCCTTCAGCAGCCAATTTCCGTGTGATGGCCATGCTGATGGTACCCGTTCCACCAATAAACAAAACATTCATACTTTAAAAAAATTTATTTATGACGGTTGGCGCGTCTTCTCCTATACTCCGCCTTCATCTTCGCGGAACCGGAGCCGTGCGCCCCCTTGATATACGAAGTCTTCTTGGCCTTGGTTTTCACCTTGCCATCCTTCTCGTTACCATTTTCCTCATACGATTTATGGAAAATCGCCCCATGTTCTATGATATGTTCAATATCCATAAATATTTATATATTAATAAGTTATAAAAAAACAATTAATTTTTAGGAGTCAATCCGAACTCCTTCGCCTTCTCCACCATGAACTTATAGGCAGGCTCATATTCGTTCGGGATGACACCATCCAAGATAGCGTCCTTAATCGCTGTTTTGATGTCACCGATCACCCTGCAAGGAGTCAGATCGAAGATACGGATAATCTCCTCGCCAGAGATAGGCGGCTGGAAATTACGAACACGGTCCTTCTCCTCAATCTCCCTCAGTTTCTCACGGACGATGCGGAAATTATCACGGAACTTACGCACCTTATCAGGATTCTTGGAAGTGATATCCGCGTCGCAAAGCGTCATCAAGGCGTCGATATCGTCGCCCGCGTCGAAGAGCAGACGGCGCACCGCGGAATCCGTCACCGTATCCTCCACCAAAGAGATGGGACGCATGTGCAGCTCTACCATCTTCTGGACGAACTTCATGTGCTCGTTCAACGGAAGCTTCATGCGGTTGAAAATCTTAGGAATCATCTTCGCACCCACATAGTTGTGGTTATGGAAAGTCCAGCCAATACGGTTATCCCACTTCTTCGTGACAGGCTTCGCCACGTCATGGAAAAGCGCAGCCCAACGCAACCAGAGGTCGTCGGAGTTCTCAGCCACCGTGTCAAGCACCTGCAACGTATGCAAGAAATTATCCTTATGACCATGTCCCGACTTCTCCTCCACGCCGCAGAGATTATGGATTTCAGGCATGATAAGCTCCAGCAAGCCACAACGCTCCAGCAAGTCTATGCCCACGGAAGGGCGCGGGGAAGCCATCATCTTATTGAGTTCGTCGACGATACGCTCTTTGGAGATGATGGAGATACGCTCCTTCATACGGACGATCGCATCGAAAGTATCGGAGTCGATGAAGAAACGGAGCTGCGTGGCGAAACGGATGCAGCGCATCATGCGGAGAGGGTCGTCGCTGAAGGTGATGTCGGGATCGAGCGGCGTGCGGATGATCATGTTACGGATATCCTCCTTACCGCCGAACGGGTCCACCAATTCGCCGAAACGGTCACCATTAAGGCACAAAGCCAATGCATTGATGGTAAAGTCACGGCGGTTCTGGTCGTCCTCGAGCGTACCGTCCTCCACTAT
>CALCUH010000176.1 GCA_937907165.1 uncultured Bacteroidales bacterium
ATGAGTTTCATGCGGAAACCGCTGTGACCATGATTCAATTAGCCTTCTGTTTTCTAATGCTTAACAAAATATTTCATTAAAATTTAAACAGCTTCTTATTGGCGAGTTCAGATATTCACCATTTGAAACATAAGAATGAAAAGAGGATAAAAATAACCTTTACAAGATTTTGGGGCTCTTTGCATATCACTGATGTCTGCCGGTCGCAATGCCCTATTACCTCCTCTTTACGCATAACGACCGACTAAAGATAAAGCTCCAAATCCTTCAAAATCAATTTCAAGAAAACAACTATAGGAACAACAACAGCAACAACACATTCACCACGCAAATCACGCCGAATCCAATCAACAGATCCCTCAACAATTTCTTTCCTGAAAAGATGGTTCCGTAGATGCATTTCACCGCATTATTACTGATGATAGCTTGGAAAGCCGCAAGAATCAGCAAGGAAGCTTCCACGGAATGATTGGATTGGAAAAGGTTGATGATGAACGGATTGATATCGGTCACACCCACGATGATGGAGAGCACCCGCAAACCACTGTCGCCAAAATATTCCAAAGCGTAATGGGTCACCAACGTGAAGGCGATGAAGAGCACCGCAAAGAGAAGCGCCACCTTGAATTCAAGCGGATTCTTCTCCTCCTCCTCGACAACATCCGTTTCCTCATCGGCTGTAGATTTCTTCTTTTTCCGCTTATAGAAGTAGAAAGCGACAATGGCTGACGTGACAATCATCAAAGCGAACAAGTGCCAATAAGACAAGAATAGCGAGAAATTGAATATACCTAAGAGAATCATTATCTTAAAGTACATCATGGTAATGGCGCAGAAGATGGCGGAAACATAGTCCGAAAGGTCACCTTTCTTATCCTTCGCCTTCTTAGCCAGAATGAGACAAGTGGCGGTACTGCTGTAAATGCCGCCCAAGATACCGGTGACAATCACACCTCCGTCCTTGAAAATATACTTCTTCACCAAATAGCTAGCGTATGAAATGCCTGAGATGACCACCGTCGCGAGCCAAATCGTGTAAGGAGTGAGACCCGTACCCGCAATGATTTCAGTCCGCGGCAAAATCGGAAGGATGACACCAGCGATGATCATAAACTTCGCCAAATTGATGAACTCCTCGTCGTTCATCGTCTTTGTGAAAGCAATGAATTTCTCCTTCATCTCCGCAAAAATCAACACGGCTACCACAATCATAATGACCAGCCAAGGTTCTTTCGTATATAGAATAGGGGGCAAACAATAAGTTATCAGGGCGATAACGATGGAAGTGATTCCAGACGAACTCTGAGTGAAAATCTTATGGGCATAATAGACCACAAACAAGAGGGTTAGCGCCGCACCACCACAAAGGAAAGGGAGAAGACTACCCGATCCCACCAAATACAATATATATCCGAGGACACCTATAAGCGTGAAAGTACGGTCGGAACCGAACATACGTTTCGAAGCGTCATCCCTCGAATAAATCTTTCTTTGTGAGAGCCCGATCACCAATGACATCAACACGATCACTACGAACCTCACCAAATCAGAAGAAATAATATCAGCAATATCCATGACTCACATAATTTTAAGATTTATCCATAAATTTAAGGAAAAATATCGAAGAAGACAAGTAAGAAAACAATTTATCAGCAAAACCGCAGGCTATTTTTATTGTCAACGACCGATCACATCAACAATCTAATCCTCCCCTCCTCTTTAATAAAGAGGCTAGCATATCGGCAAATCACGGCGTAGACCTGTTTGGACGTCACCGGATTACCGTCTTTTCTTTGATACAAATGATTGGCGTTGATAATTTCAGCGATTTTGTCGGTCGTCAAACCATGACCGCCTCTCACCAACACAAAAACGATAGCCTCCTGAAGTTTCATAAATGATTAACGCGCGCAACAAACAATCGTGAACAAGACAACGCACAACGTATAAATCACCGCCTTGACATCCGAAACAGCATAACCGGAAGAAGTCACATTCGTCCCACACACATCTTTCGCACAAGAATAAGCCGGGAATTTCTGGAGAGCTTTACCCAATAACCAATAGCAGAAAAAGCCGAAACCGATGCCCAAAATCGTACCGCAAAGAATATCCAAAGGGAAATGGACACCCAAATAGATGCGGGAATAGGCACATAAACATGCCCAAATAGCGGCGAATATCGTATAAGGTCTATATCTCAGCACCAAAGAGGATAAAACCATGAACCCGAACGAGTTAGCCGCATGCGAAGAAGGAAATCCGAACATACCTCCCTTGTATTCGCGCACGTATGACAAGAAATCCATCACAAGAGGATCACGGCTAGGACGCAATCTAGCCACATTAGGTTTCAAAAGAGATGAGGAGATTTGGTCGCACAAAACGAAGACCAAAACGACAGATAGAAAAATGAACAAAGCCTCTTTCCTTTTGTTCTTTACGACCACAAAAAAGAAAATGAGCATGACAGGAGTCCAAACCGCGATATCGGAAATCATCCAAAAGAGAGAATCCAGGAAATCCGTATGGTACTTTCCCATATTGAGAAAGACCATCGCATTTCTATCAGCTTCTATGATACCCTCCAGCATGATCGGGTTATTTTTGCTGCGTTCCCACCTCTATTGGTAAGACCAAACGAAGACCTACATACTTCAATTTCGAGGAAGGAAGACTTTTCTGTCGGAAAGTATTTCTGCAATAATAAAGAGAATCACTGAAGCTACCACCTCTCGCGACTCTTACTGAATCGCGATTAATCGGCCTATCAGGACCTTCGGGGTCGATCTGCAAAGAATCTTCGTATGCCGCATACCAGTCACTGCACCATTCACGGACATTTCCGCTCATATCATAGATGCCCAACTCATTAGGTTTCTTTTTACCTGTGATATGCGTCTCATTCTCGCTATTCTCATTGAACCATCCAACCATCTTGATACCGTCGCCACCGGAGTACTTAAAAGATTTTGATTTCTTTCCTCCCCTTGCGGCAAATTCCCACTGAGCCTCCGTAGGCATATCAAAATTCGCCTTCGTCATCTCGTTCAACTTTTGGATGAATTTTTGACAATCCAACCAAGAGACCTTCTCGACAGGATAGTTATCACTCTTATTCCCACCCTTGAAATTATCGGAAGGAATTGTTCCCATCACTTTTTTCCACAAATTCTGCGTCACCTCCAATTCACCGATATAATAATCGGAAAGCACAACTTGGTGGACCGGAACTTCATCGTCCCAATAATCCTTATCCATTATAGAGTCAGCCCCCATCAAAAATGTATCACCTTCGACAAGAACCATGTTAAACTTCACTCCCGCAACATCGTAAGTTTTCTTTGTCACGCCGTTTCCATTGGATTCAGGTTCATCATCCCTACAAGAAAAGGCAACACAACAAAGAAGAATGAATATGTATGCCAATCTATATTTCATGATCAATATCTCCTCACAATAAAACAGTAAAATTATTAATTACAAAATGTATAAAGTGTCTCGATTTCTTCAGCCCATCTACTTTCGTCCGGAGTCTCCAAAATCAACGGGATATTATCCAAACGTTCATCTTGCATGAGCGCCTTAAAAGCGGACAAACCAATTTCGCCCAAACCAATGCTCTCATGTCTATCAACACGTGATCCGACTCCCTTTTTAGAATCATTCAAGTGCATCCCCTTCAAATAGGAAATGCCCACCACCTCGTCGAAACGGTCGAGCATCTTCTTTGCGCCCTCATCACCACTCAAATCATATCCAGCCGCCATCGCATGACAAGTATCAATGCAGACACCCACCCTACTTTTATCCTCGACGCGACTAATGATAAAAGCGATTTCCTCGAACGTATTACCAACATTACTCCCCTGTCCCGCGGTGTTTTCAATGACCGCACAGACATTACTAGTCTTATCCAACGTAATGTTTATCGACTCCGCAATGCGAGTCAAACACTCCTCCGTTGAAATCTCCTTCAGAGAACTTCCCGGATGGAAATTAAGTCTGTTCAAGCCCAATTGCTCGCACCTTCTCATTTCCTCCAAAAACGAAGCCCTAGATTTCTCGATGCCCTCCTCCGTCGGATGACCCAAATTGATAAGGTAACTGTCATGGGGAAGTATTTGGTCACTTGTGAATCCTAACTCAGCACATCTCTGCTTGAAAGCATCAATACCAGCTGCCGTCAAAGGAGAAGAAAACCACTGCCTTTGATTCTTAGTGAACAATGCGAATGCCTTCGCACCAATCAGAGAAGCGTTCAAAGGAGCATTTTCCACACCACCGGAAGAACTAACATGTGCCCCAATAAATTTCATACTTTGTTTCCCCCAACACAAATTATACCTTATGCAAAGATATACAAATTTTTTCAAAAAAAAGAAAGATTTTTATTGAAACTTTTGAATTTTTATGTATAAATATTTTTTTATGGAAGACAGAATTTTGATTTTTACTCTTTTTGGGGGAATTTTAGGGGCTCTTTTACCCTTTATTGCCGGACGTTTTGGAAAATTAATTCCGGCGGATCCTGGGGAAATTTTATTGCGGTTATTCCATAAGCCGAAAATTCCATCCAATAAATCATCTTATCGCTATTCTTTATGGTTAAAAAAGAAGCATCTTTTATCCTTATGGTCTGTTTTTTGGGCCATGATGACAGCCTCCCTTTTTGCACTTTGCTCTTTAACGCTTCCCGAAGAAATTCAAGTAATTTCCTGTGTTTTTGTTTGGATTGTTTCGGCCTGTATCATTGTGGATGCCGATTATTGGCTTTTACCCGACTT
>CALCUH010000177.1 GCA_937907165.1 uncultured Bacteroidales bacterium
TTTCAAAAAGCCAATCCATGAAATCAGACGCGCTGACAGCCATATCCCAAGTCTCATCATGCTTCGTATCTTGGTATCGAACCACATCAGATCCATTCGAATTACCGTTTAAGACGGGCTCCAAATCATTTACGTATTGTTTAGGTACAATTTTGTCATCCGCACCGTAATAGACACGGACAGGCACTTTTTTCTTCTTCATACGCATAGGCTCAATCACACCAGAAACAGCTACTACGGCTGAATACATTTTAGGGTTGCGAGCCGCAAGATCTAGCACTCCGAAAGCACCCATGTCCTTCCCGACCAAATAAATACGGTTCACATCAATTTCATTCTCCTTCTTCATGAAATGTTTAATCAGTTGTTCGACGATGATGCTACTCTTCGTCTGCTCCGGATTTTCACGAAGTACTATGGATTTGTCGTCCAATTTATCATAAATAGCCCACGAATCATCTTCCGGGCATTGCGGCATGATAACCACTGCAGACTGGTAATTTCTTGCCTCTTCGCTCATGTATAAATATGAGCCATATTTAAGTTGCATTATATTGTCGTCGCCACGTTCCTCTTCACCATGAAGGAAGACAAACAATGGGAATTTCAACCCTTCGACGCCATACCCCTTCGGGAACATAATACGATATTTGAGCACATCACCTTGGTAATGATACTCTCTCGGATAATAATGCTCAGCCGCATATTCGTTCTCCTCGGAGAATGCGCAGAATACCACTGACAGCAGCAATATAAGTGTTAATTTTAGTCTAACCATAACAAGAAAATCGTATTTTAAAAATCAGCGTTTAGCCATATTAAATACAAAGATAGGTAAATAAAAGAGAATGATTGCAATTCTAACAATTATTTCGGCAGGGTATCCATATTTCGTATCGACAAAACTTATCAAATGGGAAAAACAAATTAGCGTTAATAAAAATGAACAATAAAAAAGACCGACTGACCTAAATATATTAGAAGCGAAAAATGCAAAAAAATTAGAGAATATTTATTAAATTCGCGTTTTTAAATGGAGATAGGCATAGTCGCCGGTCGAATAAAAAGTTTTTAGGAATGAATATTTCATACAATTGGTTGAAAAAGTATATCAATCTTGATATCGAACCAGAGGAAGTTTCAAAGACACTTACGTCAATCGGACTAGAAGTGGAAGGATTGGAAGAAGTTCAATCCATCAAAGGAGGATTGGAAGGTTTAGTAATCGGAGAAGTATTGGAATGCGCGGCACATCCGGATTCTGATCACTTGCATGTTACTAAAGTGAATATTGGCGAAGGCGAGCCTCTTCAGATTGTATGCGGCGCCGCAAATTGCCGTACAGGTCTAAAAACAATTGTTGCGACAATCGGAACTAAATTATATGAAGGCGACAATTGTTTCACCATCAAGAAATCGAAGCTCCGCGGCGTGGATTCTTACGGAATGCTCTGCGCAGAAGACGAGATAGGAATCGGCACCAGTCATGATGGAATCATCGAATTGCCTGCTGACGCTGTCGTCGGAACTCCCGCTAAAAAATATTACGGTGTCGAAAGCGACTACGTGATTGAGGTTGACATCACGCCAAACCGTATCGATGCCGCTTCACATTACGGCGTGGCACGCGATTTGGCGGCATATTTCAAGCTGCACGCACCAGGCAAATACCAATTGACCAAACCAGACGTTAGTGCATTTAAAGTGGACAATAATAGTTGCCCGGTTAAAGTATCCGTAGAGGACACAAAGGCATGCATTCGCTACTCTGGCGTCTCCATTTCCAACGTTACCGTCAAGCCATCTCCAGAATGGATGCAAAACGCATTGAAAGTGATTGGGTTAAGACCAATCAACAATATCGTGGATGCGACCAATTATCTTTTGCACGCTTTGGGGCAGCCGCTTCACGCATTCGATTTGGACAAAATGTCCGGCAAACACATCATCGTAAAGACTTTGGCTGATGGCACGAAGTTCACGACGCTCGACGGAGTCGAGAGAACTTTGACCGCAAACGACTTGATGATTTGTGACGAAAAAGGCGGCGCTTGTTTGGCTGGCGTTTTCGGCGGCTTGGATTCGGGTGTAACTGACTCGACCAAGAACATATTCATCGAAAGCGCATGCTTCAATCCTGTATATGTCAGAAAAACTGCGCGTCGTTTCGGGTTGAGCACGGATGCCTCCTTCCGCTACGAGAGAGGCTGCGATCCTAACAATACATTGTATATTTTGAAATGCGCCGCATTGCTCATCAAAGAATTGGCAGGCGGAGAAATTTCATGCGAAGTGTTCGACAACTATCCGAACCCAGTGTCATCATTCCCTGTCGAATTGTCCTACAATAAGATCAACACACTCGTAGGCAAGGAACTCAAGGAAGAAGAGGTCAAGACGATTCTTTCAGGTTTGGAAATCGAAATCAAGAAGGAAGAGAACGGTGTATTATCACTTGCGGTGCCGACTTATAGAGCCGACGTCACAAGAGACGTGGACGTCATCGAAGATATTCTTAGAATATATGGCTATGATAATGTGGAAGAGGGTCTATCACTCTCCTCCTCCATCGCATATTCTCCGAATCCGAACAGTCTAAAACTTCAAAACCTAATTTCAGAGCAATTGACAGGTTGTGGATTCAACGAAATCCTAAATAATTCCCTTACTAAGGTTTCTTATTATACGGATTTGGCTAAATTCCCGGCAGAGAACTCTGTTATGGTAATGAATCCGCTTAGTGCAGATTTAGGTTGCATGCGTCAGACGCTTCTCTTCGGAGGTCTTGAAAGTGTCGCTTTTAACGTCAACCGAAAGAATGCGGATGTGAAATTCTATGAGTTCGGAAACTGCTACCATTTGGATCCGAGCAAGCAATCCACTGAAGAAGCTCCATTGAAGCCTTATACGGAGGATTTTCACCTAGGCATGTGGATTTCCGGAAACAAGACATCACAAAGTTGGGTCGCAAAACAAGAGAAGAGTTCTTTCTACCAGTTGCGCGCATACGTCGACAACATCCTTGAAAGACTCGGTTTCAATAAAAAGAGACTCGTTTACGGAATTTATGAGGACGATTTGCTCTCTGAAGGTTTGACTATCATGACCAATACGGGGAAACTAATCGCTACTCTGGGTGTCGTTTCTAGGAAAGCATTGAATATGTTCAGTTTGGACAACAACGTATTCTACGCTGATATGATATGGAACAATATTCTTTCCGAATTAAAGAACCACAAGGTGACTTATTCAGACATCTCCAAATTCCCTGAGGCCAAGAGAGATCTCGCCTTGTTGATTGACCAAAAGATCACCTTCGCCGACATTACAAAAGTAGCGATGGAGACGGAAAAGAAACTAATTAAGAACATTTATCTTTTCGACGTGTACGAAGGCAAAAATTTGGAATCAGGCAAGAAATCATATGCAGTGAGCTTCATTCTTCAAGACGAAGCTAAAACGATGACGGATGCGCAGATTGATGCGATCATGAACAAATTGATGAAGAATTTCGAGACAAAATTGAGTGCGAAAATCCGTTAATACTCGAAGATTTAATCATATAAAAAAGGGAATCCGTAACGGATTCCCTTTTTTTGTTACCTCAAAAAATCACAAAACACGTTCCGTTCCCTAAGCGATTTTACACGACATTCCAAGATATCATAAATAACTAATTAGAATACAACGAATTACATAAAACAGAGTAATCGAGTAATATGGATGACGGAAATAAATCTGAAACGCACAATATTCATAGACAATTTTGAATTGTTGTATATAAAAAAAATAATTACCTTTGCACCCTGAATTTCAAAGATAAATCATTAAAATTAACAATATGAATATTGCTAGAAAAGACATCGACGCTACAAACGCGATCATCACAATGCAAGTTGTGAAGGCTGATTATGAAGAAGCGGTGGAGAAATCACTCCGCAAATACAGACAAAGAGCTAATATCCCAGGATTCCGTCAAGGAAATGTTCCTATGGGCATGGTTAAGAAGATGTTCGGGAAAGCCGCTATGGCAGATGAAATCAACAACATTATTTCAGAGAAGTTGATGGATTACATCAAAGAGAACGATATCAAAATTTTGGGTGAACCACTTCCTAACAAAACCGAGCAAAAAGAGATTAACTTTGACAATGACGAAGATTTTGAATTCAAATTCGACATCGCTATCGCTCCTGAGAACAAGTTGGTGTTGAGCGATAAAATCAAGGCTCCTTACTATGAGATCGAGGCTAGCGAAGATATGATCAACAATGCGATTAAATCTTTCCAAGATCGTTTCGGTTCGTACGAAGACGCTTCAGACGTTGTTGAGTCTGATGTTGTGAAGGGAGATATCGTTGAGATGCGTACCAAGACAAAAGAAAAAGAAGACGGCATTAAGGCAGAAGAAGCTGTTCTTTGCCCTAAATATATGAAGGATGCAGACCAAAAAGCACTTTTCGTAGGTGCTAAAGTTGGTGATGCGATCTCTTTCAATCCTAAAAAAGCTTTCGAGAACGAAGGAGAAATCGCTTCCCTTTTGAAAATCAAGAAAGAGGATGCTACAAACGTTGACGCAGACTTCAAGTTCACAATAAAGAGCGTGACTCGTTTCAAATCAGCTGACTTGAACCAAGATTTGTTCGACAAAGCGCTTGGTGAAGGTGTTGTAAAAAGCGAGGCTGAATTCAAGGCACGTGTGGTAGATGATTTGAAGAAGTCACTCTCTATGGATAGTGATTACAAATTGTTGGTCGACGCACAAAAGATATTGTCAAAAGAGGCATTCGGGGACGCCGCATTCCCAGATGCATTTTTGAAACGCTGGGTTTCTGAGACAAACGAAAACATCAAGGCGGAAGATCTTGAGGCACAATATCCTATGATGTTGGAGGATTTGAAATGGCAGCTCACCAAGAACAAGATCGCTACCGAGAACAAAGTTAAGATCGAGGAAGGTGACATGATGGGCTTCGCAAAGAAGACCGCTCAAGCTCAATTCGCACAATACGGTATGGCTTCTGTTCCTGACGACATGTTGGAGAACTACGCAAAAGAGATGTTGAAGAAAAAGGAATCAGCTCAACAAATCATGGATCGCGTTTTGGACGAGAAAGTCATGGATGTTGTGAAATCTAAAATCAAATTGGATGTAAAGAAAGTTTCCGTTGAAGAATTCAACAAGTTGTTCGAAGAACCAGGAAAATGATCTTTTTATCTATAAAATCAATCCCGGCAACGAAATTTGTCGGGATTTTTTTTGGTTTTATATGAAAAAGTTTTATTATCTTAGTAAGCACAAATAGAGGATAAAGACAGTTAAATTAAAAACAGAAATGATTAACAAAAACGACTTTAGAAAATATGCGGTTGGGCATCTCGGAATGAACGGATTAGCGTTAGACCAATACACATCCCATATTTCAGACAGCTATATATCGCCAAGCATTTTGGAAGAGCGTCAACTAAACGTAACACAAATGGACGTTTTTTCCAGATTGATGATGGACCGCATAATATTTCTCGGAACCGAAGTGGACGACTATTCAGCCAATGTGATCCAAGCACAATTGCTCTACTTGGACTCTGCAGATCCCGGGAAAGATATCTCTATTTATTTGAATACGCCTGGAGGTTCCGTTTATGCGGGGCTCGGCATATACGACACGATGCAATACATCGGATGCGATGTGGCGACCATCTGCACTGGCATGGCGGCTTCCATGGGCGCCGTATTGTTAGTTGCAGGTACTAAAGGGAAACGTTCCGCATTGAAACATTCCCGCATCATGATTCATCAA
>CALCUH010000178.1 GCA_937907165.1 uncultured Bacteroidales bacterium
CATGTCAGGTGGGTAGCATGGTGCGGTCTTGTGTTTTGTAAAATGAGGTGTGGTGTTTTGCATGATATGTTTTCAACAAAATTCTCATTATTCTCTTATTAAAATGTGAAAACACAAAATTTTTCAAATAATAGGTAGAAAGAATATATATTTTCATCATTTTCACTTGCTTTTTGTAAAAATATCGTTATATTTGCGGAAGGAAGATATATAGCATTGCAAAAAACTGAATGAAAATACACGTATATAGATTGTCGTTTGTTTCATGGCTCATTTATGCCTGTTGCATAGTTTGGATAGGTGCATATTGCCATGATATTTATACTTGTTCTGTTGATGTGGCGATGACAACAGAGACAATAATTATTTGCATATTGACTTTATTTCATTTAATTGAGAATATTCTACACAAAAAACAAATACTTAAAACAGATCTTTTATATTTTCTGTCTTTATTGTCTTTTGCATTGTTTGCTATTTGGAAAAGGCTGGTTGAATGATATAGTTATGAAGAAGAAATTGATATTGTCTGTTGTCATGATATTTGTGATTATGGCATGTTCTACTTTATTTTGTAGAGAAATCTTTTGGGTTAATGCTCCGATAATGCTTATTACAGGGTTGGCATTGATTTACATTCTGAATGCTTATGATATAAAAGTACACAAAAGTAGATTGATGCGTTTCTTCATAAGCCTTTTATTGCTTGTTCAGATTGAATATTTTGCCCTTGTGATATCAACTATATTTCCATTGTCACAGTGGTGCAAGTTTTTTTCATTGGATATATTCGTGGTGATTCTTGTATTCATGCTAATTTATGTTTTACACAGAAGATACCTTGTTAGAAAAAACAATGCTGTACTTGATTTCAAAAAAGAAAGAAAAAATTTACTTATTGTATTGATTTTTTCAATATTAGGTTTAACATTACCACATTTTACAAGAACGTATGGTTTGCTTGATTGGTTATGAAACATTTATGACGAATGATGAAGAAATGTTGTAAGTTGTTATGTTTTGTATTGGTTTCCGTTTCTCTGTTTTTGAGAGAGATGCGGCTATGGAGTCCCGCTACCTCTCCATTCTTCAGAAATCCGGGCTTCGTCAGGAAAATTCATACTTTTACGTCTCTCCGCAATTGTCGGAGGAGAAACGTGCTTCTTTGTATGAGACGGTACGTTTTTTGACCTCTCACAAATCGGACTTCGCACCATTTTTGATACGTCAGAAACTAGATGAAAAGGAGTTTGTGCTAGAAGCGCCCTCCTTGAATTTTGACGTGAAGGATGAAGCTTCGCATGATTGGTTTGATGTCTATGCGAGGGTGAACGTGGGAGATGAGTCTTTCCCTTTCGCTTGCTTGCGGAGAAATATTATTGAGGGTAATCGAGAGTATCAGTTGCCTTCGGGTAAAATTTTCATCATTCCGGATGTGTGGTTCTCTCAATTCCGTGATTTCTTTTATTTTGCGGAAATACATGATGATAACGAGCCTATCTGTTTGCGGAAACGTTATGTAGGCATGCTGGATTCCAATGGTGCCGAGCCTGTCCGTCGATTCCGTGGATTGCTGGAAAAAAAGCTGGACGCTCCTGCAAATTTGAAGGCTGTGTTGCGCGATTATCAGCAGATTGGGTATTCTTGGATTGTCGGATTGTACGAAAACGGATTTGGCGGATGTCTGGCGGACGATATGGGTTTGGGAAAGACGCTCCAGTTTCTGGCTTTTTTCTTGAACATCTATTCGGAAGAAGGTAGAGCGGATGCGCTGTTCGAAAAAAAGGAGGATAGCGCCAATCCATGGCCATATGCCTCTTCGCAACCCTCTTTGTTCGACCAACCGCTATTTGATTTGCCTAAAATCGTTGCTCAGTCTGGAACCTTGCCGGTGAGAAAACCTGCTTCGTTGGTTGTCTTGCCTACATCGTTGTTGTTCAATTGGGTGAACGAGAAGAACAAGTTCGCACCATCCCTCAGCCATTTGGTGTATGCCGGAGGAAACCGTATCCCTGCGAACCGCTTGGCGCATACGTTCGAACGTTATAATCTTGTGTTCACCACCTATGGAATGCTCAGGAGAAATATCGAAAGCCTGAAGAATTACCATTTCGAGTGCGTGGTGATGGACGAAAGCCAGTATGTCAAAAATGTCTCTTCGCAAGCCTATAAGGCTGCTATGGAGTTGAATGCGAAACGATTCTATTGCATCTCCGGAACCCCGATTGAAAATTCGTTGGAGGATCTTTGGGCGCAGATGAACTTGGCTAATCGAGGTTTGCTGGGAGGTATGGAATCTTTCAGAAAGTGTTATGTGACTCCAATTGTGAAGCGCGGTGACGAGGAGCGTGCGGAGAAGCTGAAGACGCTTATCAAACCCTTTTTGTTGAGACGTACCAAAGGGGAGGTGGCGAAAGATCTTCCTCCTGTGGTGGAACAATTGGTTTACTGCGACATGAACGAGGCGCATAAAGAACTCTATGAGCGGGAGAAATCGATGGTGAGGAATAGTTTGATGTCTCTAATCTCAGAATCGGGCGTGCGTAATAATTCCATCCTCGCATTGTCGTCTCTGACAAGGCTAAGGGAGTTGGCCAATCATCCTAAATTACTTTTCCCTGAGAGTGACGTGGTTTCAGAAAAGATGGATGAGGTGGTCCGCCGTGTCTTGAATCTGAAGGAAGAGGGACATAAAGTGTTGATATTCTCTTCTTTTGTCCGCCATTTGGAATTGTTGCAGACTCGCTTGGAAGAGGAAAAGGTGAAATATGTTAAACTGACGGGAGAAACGCAACACCGTGAGAATGAGGTGAATAAATTCCAAACCGATGCGGAAATCGTCTGCTTCCTTGTCTCGTTGAAGGCGGGTGGGGTAGGCCTAAACCTTATGGCTGCCGATTATGTCTTTATATTGGACCCTTGGTGGAACCCTGCGGCGGAGATGCAGGCGGTGGATCGGGCTCATCGAATCGGACAGGACAAGACGGTCTTTGTTTATCGATTCATTTCTAAGGATACGGTGGAGGAAAAAATACGGCTGCTTCAGTCTGAAAAATTGCAGTTGTCTGACATGTTTGTAAATAGTAATAATCCGTTTGCCGATTTAGATATAGATACTTTGAACCAATTATTTGGCTAAGAAAAATATATTGACTGAAAAACTGTTGCAGTTCATTGAATATCTTATCATACCAAAAATTGCTTTAATAGTTTTGCGATACAAAATATTTAATTATATTTGTGTCCATGGAAACGGGTATGTTGCAGTACTTGTTTCTATTTAAAATAAGACCCTAAATTGTGTTGTTCTATATATTATTAGTTGGTTGGCTCATTGAGAAATGCGCCAACCTTTTTTTAAAATAACCACTTTAGGGTAGGTTTTTGATGGGGAAAACGTTTTTTTTTGTAATATTGTGCTGAAAAATGTTTTTGATTTTTAACGTAATCTAATAATATACAAGAATATGAAAACAAAATTTTTCTCAGGTTTGATTTTTTTCGTAGTAGCATCTTCTTCAATTTCATATGCTGCTACAACAGTTACTGTGTTCGATAAAGGTGGCGCAAAGCAAGAATATAAGGTTGAGGAGTCTGGAAAGTTATATTTTTCCGACAATTCGTTGATGATCGCAACTAATGCGGGAAGCAATGCGTCTAGCGTGAATGTGGCTGATATCCGAAAAATCACTTTTGCATCTGATTTGACAGGTGTGGAAAACAATGCGGCTCAAGCTATCGAATTTTTCGCATTCCCTAATCCGGTTAAGGATGTCGTGTTCATCGCTGGCGTGAAGGCGGGTGAAAAGGTCTCTGTCTTCAATGTGAACGGTGTCTTGGTGAAGGAGATTTCTTACAATGAAGAGGGTATCGATTTGTCTTCTCTTCCAACAGGCGCTTATGTGCTCAGTGTTGCTGGCAAGTCGGCAAAAATTAACAAGTTATGAAAAAAACTTTTTTATTCGCATTAGTGGTCTCTTGCGCTTCAATGGCGTGGGGACAATACTCTATGGTCCTTCATCGTTCTTCGGGGAAGCGTTCTTCTGCTAATTGTGAGACTTTGGATAGTATCAAATGTGGTAAGACGGTTTTGAAATTCTATAAATCGTCTGAAACCTCTGACTATTCTTTCTCCTCGTTGGATAGCATCACTTTTGTGAATTCTGACGATTTGATTCCTCGTGATACGGTTTATGTGAAGTTCGCCGATAATGATGCGACAATCGTCAATCCGTATGAAGACAATCTTCAGATCACAAAAAAGGGAGCTTGTGTAACGGTCAATTCAACAACCATTGAGAAGGATATTGTTTATTCTCTTTCCGGAAAGTCTTCCGATGGATATTTCTCTATTGACTCGGAACATAAGTTTAAAGTAATTTTGGATGGCTTAACGCTTGCTTCTAAGCAAGCGGTTTCTCCAATCCGTTCGTTTTCGGGGAAAACGATGTCAGTTATCTTGAAAGGAAATAATTCTTTGACGGATTCTGCTTCGGACACTTCCAATGCTGTTTTGAGGAGCAAAGGTCAAATTATTTTTGAGGAATCCGATGGCTCGCTTACTGTAAACGCTAATCAAAAACGTGCCATCCAATCGGGTGATTATATCGAGGTTCAAGGCGGTACAATCGTCGCCAATTCTGAGTTGGACGATTGTGTGCGTACTAACGATTATTTCTTGATGAAGGGTGGAAAAGTCACATTGAATGGTGGCGGTGTGAACGTCACGAATGGTTATTTCCAAATGGATGGAGGTAGCCTCGCTTTGAAGTCTGATGTTGACACGGTTAAGTTGATCGATATAGAGACTGAATTTGTTGACGAGGAGGGCGATACAATTTACGATGCCACTCATGGCGCCTTCTATCTAAATGGTGGAGATATTTCTTTCGAGGCGACTGGCGTGGCTTCTCGTTTCATTAAGGTCGATGGCGACGTGACGGTAAAGGGTGGAAGCATCTCTGGCTCTTTGGCCGGAACCTCTGTGTATGATGCGGCTGATGGTGTGACAAATGCTACTATTGTTAAGGCTGATGGCGCTATTCAATTGTTGGGAGGCAAACATGACTTGCGTGTGTTGTCCAGTGCCATAGGCGGACGTGTGCTCTCTTCCTCAAAGGGTATCGTCTTTGATGGTGGTGTAGACATGCGATTGGTTAATTCGGCGCCTATATTCTCGTATACAACGGAGAAAGGCGCTGAAAAAGAGAAAGAAAGTTCCTTGATTAAGACGGATGGTCGTGTGACATTTAAAAAGTGCGATCTTTATGTCGTTTCAGATGCTAAAGAGGATGGTGCTTATGGTATGGTGTCCGATGGTGATATGACGATTGAGGAAGGTGCTAATGTTCATATCGAATCATATTCGAATGCCGGTGTATTCGTCGATAAAGAAGCTTCCGGAAAGTTGATTACCAATGGAGGGTATTTCTCAGTTTTCTCAATGAAAGGGAAAGCGGTTTCGGAAAACTGCCCTGTGTGGTCAAATGGTGGTGTCTTTATTATATTGTCTCCACAAAAGTCTTGTGGCGGTTTCTTGAATTCAGCATATACGGTTCTTCAAGATAAGTCATATGACAATAGTCCTATCAAGGTGGAGAGTGAAACCGGGAAAAATATTTTTATCCATAAAGGTGCATTCTCTAGTGAACTTAAATCCGGTGTGTTGTATGTCGGTGGCCCGTATGTGAAGGATGAAACTTATTTCTACACGTTGGGAGGTAAGGCTTCCGGAATTTCGAAATATTCGGGTTTCTTGACGTCCGATGCTTCCTATAGTGGTGGTGATGAGTATGAGGTGACTGCCTCATATGGGGGAGGTACTACTTTCATCTCTAAGTGAAAATAATTACTTTGTCATAAATTAGAGCGGAGCATTCAAATAAAAAATGCTCCGCTATTTGTTTGAATGGATAAGATATCTCCGGAAAAGCGTAGTTGGACGATGTCCAGGATTCGCAGTAAAAACACGAAACCTGAGATGTTGGTGAGAAGGTATTTGTATGCGAATGGCTTCCGTTTTCGTGTGAATGTCCGCACGTTGCCCGGGACGCCAGATATTGTTTTGAAAAAATATCATACCGCCATCTTCATCAACGGGTGTTTTTGGCATGGTCATCTCTGCCAGAAGGGAAGAATGCCCAAGACGAATGTTTCGTTCTGGGAGAATAAAATCACCCGTAATGTGGCTCGAGATGCGGAAGTGCGCGATCAGTTGCGTGCGTTGGGTTGGCGGACGATGATTGTTTGGGAGTGCCAACTGAAGCCTGCCGTGCGGGAGGAGACGTTAGCGGGTATCGTCTATTTGTTGAACGAAGCATTCCTTGATCTTTATCGGTCTAAATCTCTTCCTGTTCAGACTTACGCTATGGAGGAGGAGAGTGTTGCGATGGCTGCCGAAGAGGAGCCGACGTATGGAGAGCCCTCTGAAATGTAATAGCTGTGTTTATCCCTTTGGGTGGTAGGATCTATATGATTGTTAAATCTTTTAATATGCAGAATTTATTACTCTTCCTTCTCCCGCTTGCGAACCATGTCGCCTTTGCGATTCATTTCTTTGTGGACTGATGGCGTAAACGAGATCCGAATGTTTTAGTTGAAACGTGGATCGCTTCTTTGCTTTGCAACATTCTCTCGTTTATATGTGTCCCTAAATGCTGGGGAACTAAAAAGTCATATGGAAGCCTTGCTTGGCTGCTTGTGGTAGATTTTTGCATTTTCTTCGATATGGTTGTGAATATGCGTTTTTATGAAGAGATATTCTGAAAGTAAAAAAAAGAGACACAATCACTTGTGTCTCTTTTGCTCTCCCTCTTGGACTTGAACCAAGGACCCTCTGATTAACAGTCAGATGCTCTAACCGACTGAGCTAAGGAAGAGTGTCTTTATTTCCTTTTTGCGATGCAAAGATACGTCGTTTTTGCGAAGTCGCCAAATAAAAAATCGATTTTTTTCAAACTAATTTTTCGCTTTTATCAGACCGTTACTTATGATAAAGGAAACCAGTCCTTTAGCCATTTCCTGGTGGGTGGCGATGGTCGGATGGTAATCTTCTCCGTAAGGTCCTTTTTGCGGCTCCGTCTCGAAATAGTGTATGTTTTTCTTCTCTCCGCCCGCTTTTTGGATGGCGGTGAGCACATATTGGCTATAACGGGTCAGTTGGTTGGCGTGCTCTTTGTTTTCGTCGTTCACCATAGGGCCTACAGCGCAGATGATGACCGCCTCCGGGTGATAACTTTTCAGTCTATAGAGGAATGCCGTGTATTCCGTGATGAATTGGATGGAGTCTACGGCCACGTTGGTTGTGGTCTCCGCACCGAAATCATTCGTGCCGGCGTTCAATACGATGATGTCGGGCTTGTAATCCTCATGGTTCCATTCCTTGTCTGCCTTGTTGGCGATTGTTTGGTTGTATAGCTGCGGAAGTGTGTTGTTCGTGTCTCCCTCGTAGTTTCTGCAAAGTCCTTTACCCGAATAGGCGGTGCAAACGTATTGCGCATTCAATGCGCGTGCTGTCATGGCGCCCCATGCGTAATAGTTGTTCTCGTTAAGAGGCGAGAAACCCATCTTAGGGGTCATAGACGATAGCTCGTTTCCGTATCCGCAGGTGATGGAGTTCCCGATGAATTCCATCTTTAGGTTGGGAAGCGAATCTGGTGCGGTGAGATAGTCCGGACCGCTCTCTTCTCCCACTCTGAACCCGCAGAATCCGACTTCTCCCACACAGCTTTCTGTGAGTTTGACTAATTCCAGCGTATGTGTCTTTGTCTTATCTAGATGGGAGCCTAATAGATATTCGAACTGGGTTCCATTCAGTGCGATTTTTTTAGGCGCTCCGTTGTCTATGATGCAATAGAATGTGTTGTGCATGCCACTCTTTGCGTCGGCGAAGTCTTTGAATTTCGCGCAAATAGCTCCTCCTCTAAACTTTGTCCTGATGGTGACGCCTGGGTAGGAGAACGCTACATAGTTAGGGTTGCTCCTGTCGATTCTTCCCATATAGGAAATGCAATCGCTGTTTGCATCATATGAGTTGGAAAGGCAGGCGCTGAAAATCGTGCACATGACGATAAGAAAAGCAAGATGTTTGATATTGAATTTGACCATGCTATTGTTGTATTATCCTTTGTCGTTTGGTTGGACGCTTGGCCATGGGTTCTCCGTGATGCCGGCCAATTCCACCAACTTCTTGTGGACGCGGTCGCGCATCTCGTCGACAGACTCCTTTCTCGGCAGTTCGAGGTTCGGGTAAATAGGTTCGCCGATGTTGATTGTATAGAGCGGATCGTCCTTCTTGAAGAATTTGTAGAGCCCAGTGCGTTCCCTATATGTGATAGCCATCGGAATGATAGGCATCTGGTATTTGTAGGAGAATATGAAAGCGCCTTTTCTGAACGGACGGATGGGCTTGTAGTTGTTCCATCTGCATTCTTCCGGGAATACGTGTATCCAAGCTTTCCTTTCGTGTAGGGTGTCGAACGCTGCGTTGAATTTTTTCATGGCGCTCATGCTTTTGGGTACGGGGATTCCGCCCGCGCCTCTCATGTTGTCTCTATCTTTTGTCTGGAAATTGTCAGCCCATGCCGGATACCACATCTCGAATTGTCCGGTTGCCTGCCATACGGCGAGAAAATCCCAACGATAGGCGTGGTTGCAGACGGTTATGGCGCCATCCTTTAAAGCTTTTTTATTCTTTTTAATGTTCTCCAACCCCTTGAATCTGAGACCGAATATGAGGGGATTGACCCAGAAGCAGACGAAGTGTCCGCGGAATAGAGCCCACCAGTGGTTGAGCTTCCATTTCCAAGAATTGTCCAAGTAGGGATAATTCTCGTCGATTACCTCATTGTATATGTTTTCTCCCGTGAGTTTGTGTACGAACGGGTCGTCTTCAGGGAAGGTGTCCTCAATATCGGGAACATATTCACCTTCTCTTACCTTCATCATTTTGTAACGTTTGTTTTCTAAGCAAGATCCCATGTCTTAATTGTTTATTTCTTAGTTATAGTTAATTTTCTAATCTGTCATTTTGATGATTTCCACATTGTGGATTTTCTCGTATCCAAGCGTGGTGGAAGGTCCGTGTCCGCTGTAGATTTTTGTGTCGTCGGGCAGCGTGAGCAATTTCTCCTTGATGCTTTTCACTAAGGTGTCGTAATTGCCTCGGTGCATGTCCGTCCTTCCGATTCCTCCTTCGAGGATGGTGTCCCCCACAAATGCGCAGTGTTCCTTTTCCTCATAAAAGGCGAGCCCTCCCGGTGAGTGTCCTGGTACTTGCATCACTTTCAACTCCATCTCGCCGACATTCACGACGTCTCCGTCCGCAAGGTATCCCTTCAACGGTAACGCTTCGTCATCCATCGGCATGTTAAACATGACCAAAAGGTCTTGGTAATGATTTAGAAAGGTGATGTCCTTTTTGCAAGCCTCCGCACCCACTCCGAATGTCTCTTCCACAAACCGTTGTCCGTATATGTGGTCGAAGTGCAAGTGGGTATCCAGTACCCGCTTGATGGTAATGCCGTTGCTGACAATATACTCTTTAAACAAATCCTTCTCTTCCTTGGTTTGACACCCTGGATCGATTACAATAGCCTCTTGGGATTTTTCGTCTATGAGTATATAGGTATTTACATGTAATATGTTAAATGTAAATTGTTTAATGATCATTTTCTTCTTTCTGTTTGCTCATCCAGTTTAACTGGGCAAATATAAGTTTTTTTTGTGAATTTTAGATGTTTATTGTTCCCTTTGGTTAGAATGTTTGTTTTTTGCGTTAATTTCGCGCTCGGTTTTTTAACGTTGAGGCTTATGATGATTCAGATTGATGACACGATTATCTCTACGGATCTCTTCGAGACGAGGTTCTGTTGTGATTTGCCTGCGTGCAAGGGAATTTGTTGCATCGAAGGCGATTCGGGTGCTCCCGTGGAGCAGGCGGAGTTGACGGAGCTGGAGAAGGTGGTGCCTATTGTGTGGGACCGCTTGTCCGACAAGTCTAAAGCTGTGATTGAACGTCAGGGTGTCGCTTATGTTGACGTGGAGGGTGATTTGGTCACCTCTATCGTGGATGGCTGTGAGTGTGTCTTCACTGAGATTGATAAGGATGGCATGTGCAAGTGTGCTATTGAGAATGCTTATCGTGAGGGGAAGACAGATTTTTATAAACCAATCTCTTGTCATCTCTATCCGGTGAGGTTGGAAACTTTACGGAATGGTACGGTGGCGGTGAACGTGCATCGTTGGAAAGTGTGCGATTGCGCTTTCGCAAAGGGTAGGGAAGTGGATCTTCCGTTGTATGTGTTTCTGAAGGAGCCTCTGATTAGACGATTTGGCAAGGAGTGGTATGAGAAGGTGGAAATCGCTGCCGCCGAACTGAAGAAATTCGAGAATAGGTGATGAAGGAGAATCCTATATTTTATCGGAGATTGCCTAATGGGCTTCGTATGGTCCACATGCGTGATAAATCGCCTGTGGTCTATTGCGGTTTCGCTGTGAATGTGGGCACGCGCGACGAACTGCCGGAGGAGTCTGGCATGGCTCATTTCGTCGAACATCTTCTCTTTAAAGGAACGGAGAAACGTAAGGCGTGGCATATTCTGAACCGCTTGGATTCCGTAGGCGGCGAACTGAACGCCTATACTACGAAGGAGGAGACTTTCGTCTACGCTACAGTCCTTACCTCTGATTTCGAACGGGCGATGGAACTTTGCGCCGATGTGGTTTTCCATTCCGTGTTTCCTCAGAAGGAGATGGATAAGGAGGTAGATGTCGTTATTGATGAGATACAATCTTACAATGATTCGCCTTCCGAGTTGATCTATGACGATTTTGAGGATATGGTTTTTTCGGGCTCTTCCATGGGGCGTAATATCTTGGGTGATAAAAAGTCGCTGAAGAGGTATAAGTCGGAGGATGTCCGCAGGTTTGTGAATCGAAACTATACCGCCGATAAGATTCTTTTCTTTTCTATCGGGAATGTGGATTTTAATAGAATAGAGAGATGGGCGGATAAATATTTTTCTGAAGTTCCTTCCCCGGCGATTGTCTCTCCGAAAAGTGAGCTTTCTGTTTATGTGCCTAAAATCAAGACTGTTAAGAAGACCACTTGCCAATCTCATGTGATGATTGGGGTTAGGGCGTTCGATTTGAGCGACGATAAGCGGTTGGCTTTCGGATTGGTGAATAATATTTTAGGTGGTCCTGGCATGAACAGCCGACTGAATCTCCTATTGAGGGAGAAAAATGGTATGGCTTATAATGTGGAATCCGTCTATACACCCTATTCCGACACGGGCATCTTCTCCGTCTATTTCGGTACGGAGGAGAAGAATCGCGTGAAATCCACTGATTTGGTATTCGCCGAACTGAAGAAATTGCGCACGGAATTGATTCCTCAACGCAAATTGTCCCAAATGAAGAAACAGTGGATGGGACAGCTCACGATTGCACAGGAGAACCGGGAAAACTTGGTCTTGTCGCTTGGAAGAAGCTTCCTGTATTTTGATAAATTTGAGACGTTGGCTGACGTCAACGCCCAATTGGAGATGATAACTCCTGAGGTGGTGGCCTCTGT
>CALCUH010000179.1 GCA_937907165.1 uncultured Bacteroidales bacterium
AACGACCCCGAGATTACAAATCACGTGCTCTGGCCAACTGAGCTAAAGAGGCATTTGCGAAAACAAGCCGTCTGAGACGGTCTCTCGAAACGGCTTGCAAATGTAGACATTTTTTTTATCTCCACAAACTTTTCTGATTATTTTTTTGCATCGTTTTGTTTTTCTTTGGTTTTCATGATGGAACGAATCATCGCGTCCATGGAAGTATCGAATGCCTCCTCGAACGAATTCGCTGTCTTTGAGACAACTAGCTCGTTGCCCGGTAACAAAACTTTCAACATAACTTTTTTGTTCTCCGTCGTCTCAGGTTTTATCAACTCCATAGTCACATCTACAGATGTAATTCTATCTGAATATTGTTCCAATTTAACAACTCTCTTTTGGATGAACTCCTCCAACTTCACATTAGCGTCAAAATGAATCGCTTTCATTGTCACTTCCATGGTCATTTCCTCCTAAAAATTTAAGCTCTTGGATGAGCTAGTTTATAATTCTTTTGTAATTGTTCAAACGTTGTATGCGTATATACCTCCGTCGCCGCCAGATTGGAGTGTCCCAGCAACTCCTTCACCGCCTCCAGCTCGGCGCCGTTGTTCAGCATCGCCGTGGCGAACGTGTGCCGAAGCACGTGCGGACTCCTTTTCGACAAGGTGCTTACCAACGAAATGTATTTATGTACGATTCTGTAGACCAGCATCGGATAGAGAGGTTCCCCATCGGGGCGCAGAAAGAAATTTTCGGATCTTACAGGTATCTCCTCATTTCTAACAGACAAATACGCGAGCATCGATTTCTTCAGGGAGTCGCCAAACGGCACATACCGCTGTTTATTCCTTTTCCCGTTCACCAAAACTGTCTGAGCGTGAAGGTCTATATCCGAATCCCGCAATCCGATCAACTCGGAGAGACGGATGCCCAACGTATAGAACGTCTCCATTATCAGTTTGTCTCGGACGCCCTCGAAACCCGTTTCGAAGACTTCAACGTCGGACAACAACTCCGACATCTCGTCCTCCCGCAGGAATGTGGGAAGGCGCTTTTGCCTTTTCGGCGAAACTATTTGGTCCATCGGATTGTTCTTCATCACTCCGTTCTTCCTTAAATAGGAATAGAAGGATTTTAACGCCGACAGCCTTCTGTTGACAGACGAAGCCGAAGCTCCGGACTCCATCATGGAAACGATCCACTCTCTCACCCAACATGAATCCACATTTTCCGGAACGAACTCTTTCATTCCGTATCGCTCCATAACAAACTTCTCGAACTGTGATAGGTCTGTCTTATAAGAAACAAAAGTATGAGAAGAATAGCCCTTCTCATACTTTATATATTGCAGAAAACTTTCAATCAACATACGAAGAAGGTATTGCCTACAAGCTTGATACGAATATACGTATCTTTTTTGAATTATGCAATACCTTGCAAGACTTTTTTATTCTTCCGTACGTCTCAATTGCGTAACATAGATGGCGTGCATCATCTGTTGACGTTTAACTACTGATGGCTTTTCAAATTGTTGTCTCTTGCGCAACTCCTTGATAACGCCAGTTTTCTCGAACTTTCTCTTAAATTTTTTCAAGGCTTTTTCAATGTTCTCGCCTTCTTTTACTGGAACTACGATCATAATTTATTTTTAGTTTTTGTATTAGTCTTCAAAAAGCGACCGCAAAAATAGACATTCTTTTTTTATTTCACAATGTTTTCGCAAAAGTTTTCATCCTATTTTTTTCTTACGCTCTTTTTTTCTTACCTTTACAAGAATTAAACCTAATACATTCCTAAATATTTACGTGTATGGACATTCTGATTAACCGATTCATGAAGTACGTCACGATGGAAACCACATCCGACGAATCTTGCGGCAATTGCCCGAGCACACAAGGACAATTGGTTTTGGCCAACTATTTAGTTGACGAGTTAAACAAACTTGGCGCCGTAAACGTCTCTTTAGATAAGAACGGATACGTCATGGCTACAATCCCTTCCAACATCGACAAGGAGGTTCCCGTCATCGGCTTCATCGCCCATATGGACACCAGTCCGGAGGCGTCGGGCAAGGATGTAAAACCGAAAATCGTGCGCTTCAGCGGCGCCGACGTCATCATCAACCAAGAGAAAAACATCTCACTCTCCATGGCGGATTTCCCCGAAATGGAGGCGTTCCTCGGTCAGGACGTGATCGTCAGCGACGGCACTACCCTACTTGGGGCTGACGACAAAGCGGGCATCGCGGAGATCATGACAATGGTGGAAATATTAAAGAAAAAAATATATTGCCTTGACGACGTAACAGATCTTTTCGACGACTTCGACATTGCGTCGGCGTTCGATATCGGCAAGAACATCGGGTTCGGCATCGACCTTGGTGCTTCCTACAAGCTCAACGACCATGTAGGGTTCGGGGCCTCGGTCTTGGACCTCGGCTTTATT
>CALCUH010000180.1 GCA_937907165.1 uncultured Bacteroidales bacterium
ACAAAGGAATTGTCAGAAATCCGTGCGGACGGTGGTGAGGTGAGCGCCTCCTTCGAACAAGACGTGGCTGCGCCTAAACGCTGGTCCGCCGAGACCCCTGACCTCTATACGGTTGTAATCGCTTTGAAGGATCCTTCGGGTAATATTATCCAATATGAGAGTAACAGAACAGGTTTCCGTAAGATTGAACTGAAAAAGGGTGGTGACGGTATTACCCGTTACATGATCAATGGACAAGCCATCAAGTTCCGTGGTGTGAACCGTCACGAGATAGATCCTGATAAGGGTCGTATGATGAGTTACGAACGAATGGAGGAGGATGTGAAACTGATGAAACTCTACAACATCAACGCATTGCGTATGTCACACTATCCGAACGATCCACGTATGTACGATATCTGCGATATCTACGGTATCTATGTGATAGACGAGGCGAATGTGGAGTCTCACGGCGCTAACGATAAATTGCCTAAGAGCAGCGACGATTGGAGAAGCGCTTGCGTGGAACGTATGAATTCCATGGTGCAACGCGACAAAAACCATCCATGTATCTCCCTTTGGTCATTGGGTAACGAGGCCGGAAATGGTAATGTCTTCGGTTCCGAGCGTGACCAAGCTCATCAAGCGGATCCTACCCGTCCTGTTCACTACGAGGGCGATTGGAGCAATGCCGACGTGAGCAGCTGGATGTACTATGGTCCTGGTGGCGTATGGGGCTATAACGATAATAACAAACCTATCATGCTTTGCGAGTATGAACATGCGATGGGTAATAGTGTGGGTGAGTTGAAGTCGTACATGGATGCCTTCTATTCCAACCCTCGCTCGTTCGGCGGTTTCATCTGGGACTTTATCGACCAAGGTTTGCGCAGGGGCGATTCCAACTACTTTAATTTCGGAGGTCTTTGGGGCGATAATCCGAACGACGATAATTTTTGCGCCAACGGTCTGCTTTTCCCTGACCGCACACCGCAGCCTGAGATTTGCGAGGTGAAGTACCAATATCGTAATATCATCGTCTCTGACGTCGATGCGGCAAAAGGACAACTCTCCGTGGAGAGCCGTTACAATTTTGTGAATATTAAGGATGAGGTCGACGGATGGTGGAGAATACGTGAGGATGGTAAGGTGATTCAAGAGGGTAAGATTGATCCGTCCGCCCTCGATATCGCACCATCTACTAAGAAGAATATCTCCCTCGATTTGCCTTCTTTCGAGACAAAGGCGGGGTCGGAATATTATTTGGAGGTGGAATTCGGTTTGAAGAACTCCACGCTCTGGGCGCATAAGGGCTATAGCGTGGCGAAAGACCAATTCCGCATGAAGGTGGGTGACGCTGTCACTCCTCGAATCGCCATCTCCTCGCTCGAAGCACAGAAGATGACACGAAATAACAATGAGGTGACGGTCGAGGGAAGTGATTTCACTGTGACTGTTGACCTTTCCAACGCCTCCATCACGAACTATTCGCTCGATGGTGTGACGTTGATTAAGGATGGTCCGGTGCCTAACTTCTGGCGCGCGCCTATCGATAACGATAAGGGTAATGGTATGGAGACCCGTTGCGGATCTTGGCGTTATGCGGGTGAGAAACGTTCCGTGAAGAGCGTCGACGTGAAGGAGGTCTCCGATCGTGAAACGAAGATTTCTTTCCAAATCGATCTTCCTCAGGCTGGTTCCTCGCACATGGATATGACTTATACAATTTATGGTAGCGGTGATATTCTTGTTGATTATAAAGTTTATCCTGATGCTACAAAGTCTGAATTGCCGAATGTGGGTACTATCATCACTGTGCCTGGCGGCTTTGAAAAGGTTCGCTGGTATGGCCGTGGTCCTGAGGAGAACTATTGGGGACGTAATGCGGGCTATTTCATGGGCGTCTATGCCACAACCGCTGATTCGATGACGGTTCCTTATATGGAGATCGGTGAGACGGGTCAACGTACCGACGTGAAATGGGCTACTCTTACCAATGAGGATGGTGTCGGTCTGATGGTTGTCGGTTCGCCACGCATGGAGTTCAGCGCACAACACTACACGCCACAGCAACTTACGAACGTGAAACTGCCTTGGGACTTGAAACGTGACCAAGATATCACGTTGCGTGTCGATCTCCATCAAATGGGTCTTGGCGGTGTCAATTCGTGGGGCGCTAAACCAGAGGATCAAGTGATGTTGTTCTCTAAGAATACTTATAGCCATAAGTTCCGTCTCTCTCCTGTACGTCAGCGTCTCAATGACCCGACACGTTTGGCGAACCTCGGTTTCGGAAACTTGGAGATCGGCGATGAAGCCTTCGCTTATCCGCAAGATATCTACAACGGAGATGCGGAAGAAGATATCACCTTAACCCGTGTGGAGGAATCCGTTAGCGATTTTCCTTCAGAGCCTGCTTGGTACACGGCTTATGATTTGCTCGGAAGACCTCTCTTCAGCTTTGTGGCTTGCGGTGATACGGATGTGGTCGCTAAAGTCTCTGAGGCGGTCGATATCGACGGAACATACATTGTATGTTCTTTGAACAACGGTGTGTCGAAACGTTTATTGATTAAAAAATGATGCTAAATATGAATAGCTCGATATTAAGGAGAGGAGTCCTGCTGGGGACTCTTCTTCTCCTTTCGTTCACCCATTTGTCCGCACGTCCGTTAACGCTCTGGTACGACAAAGATGCGGGGGATTCTTTCACCGATGCGTTGCCTATCGGTAACGGTTATATGGGTGGTCTGATTTATGGAGGTGTCACCAAAGACATCATAGGATTGAATGAGAGCACCGTGTGGTCGGGTGGTCCCGGCGATAATAACAAGAGCGGTGCCGCAAACCATCTGAATGAAGCGCGCAACGCTTTGTTTTCCGGGAATTATGGTTCGGCAGAATCTATCGTGAATCAATACATGATAGGACCAGGTCCGGCTAGTTTCCAACCTGTGGGTGATTTGGTGATTAGCACTTCCCACAATGGTGCGTCCAACTATTCCCGTGAGTTGGATTTGACGACGGCAATCGCCAAGACGAAATATGTGTGGGATGGGGTGGCGTATACCCGTGAGTATTTCGCCAGCTATCCTGACCATGTCATCGTGGTACGCCTGACGGCCGACAAAGAGGGGAAGGTCTCCTTTAATGCGACGATGACGACTCCTCACCGTTCGAATAGCATGAAGAACACGAACGATATGCTGATTTATGATGTCACGGTCAATTCCATCAAGTTCCAAAATCGGTTGAAGATTTCCACGGATGGCGGTTCATTCTCCGTGAATAACGGAACGATTAGCATTTCTAATGCTAACAGTGCCACACTCGTTTTGACCACGGCAACCAACTTCAAGTCTTTTGAGGATGTTTCGGGCGATCCGAACACTTTGGCTGATAATATCATGAAAAGTGTCGCAGAGAAGAGTTATGAGGATATCCTTGCGGATCATTTGAAGGATTATCAATCGCTCTTCAACCGTGTGCGTCTCGATTTGGGAGAACCTGACGCGTCCGCCGAGAATATCACCTCTTGGCGCGTCCGCAATTTCAATTCCACGGACGACCCAGATTTTGTGGAACTCTATTACCAATTCGGACGCTACTTGCTTATCGCCAGTTCGCGTGCGGGTGGACAACCTGCCAACCTGCAGGGTATTTGGAACAAGGATACAAACCCTATCTGGGGAAGTAAATATACAACCAATATCAATCTGGAGATGAATTATTGGATGGCTGAGTCGGCCAATCTTCCGGAGTGTGCCATTCCGCTCATCGATAAGGTAAAGAGCATGGTGCCTCAGGGCGAAAAGACAGCTAAGGTTCATTGGGGTGTAGACGAAGGTTGGGTGGAACACCACAATACCGATCTTTGGAATCGTTCCGCACCTATCGACGGTGCTTGGGGCTTGTGGCCTTCGGGTGCGGGGTGGTTGAGCACTCATCTTTGGGAACATTATCTCTTTAATCCATCCGATAAAACTTATTTAGCTGACGTCTATTCGACGATAAAGGGTGCCGCCTTATTCTTCCTCAACAGTATGGTCGAAGAGCCTGTGAGCGGCCATAAATACCTTGTGACGGCTCCTAGCGCTTCTCCAGAGAATACGCATGGACAATACAACGTCTGCTTTGCTCCGACGATGGATGTGCAGATTATACGTGACGTCCTCAACTATACTGCGCAAGCTTCCGATATTTTGGGCGTGGATGAAGAGCTGAGAGGCAAGTGTCTGGATGCGGTGAAACGTCTGCCTCCTCACAAAATCGGTAAGTACGACCAACTGCAGGAGTGGTTCGAGGATTGGGACGACCCGCGTAGTGACCATAGACATGTCTCGCATCTTTACGGTATGTTCCCTAGTGCGCAAATCACGGTGGAAGATACGCCTGAATTGGCGGAGGCGGCGAAAACGACCTTGAAGCAACGCGGCGATTTGGCGACGGGTTGGTCTTTGGCTTGGAAGATTAATCTTTGGGCTCGTTTGCACGATGGTAACCACGCCTATGACCTGATTCGCATGCTTTTAACAACTGATAGGACTTATAATAACTTGTTCGACGCCCATCCGCCTTTCCAGATAGACGGAAACTTCGGCGCTGTCTCAGGTATCAACGAGATGTTGCTGGAGAGCCATAACGGAAAGTTGCAGATACTTCCAGCATTGCCGAATAAATGGTCTAAGGGATATGTCAATGGTCTGCGTGCCCGTGGCGGTTTCTTGGTCGATTCCTTGACTTGGATGGATGGAAAGATGTCCCTTCTTGAAATCACTTCGCTTTGCGGCGACGAGTTGAATATCGTGTGCAATGGTAACGAAATCTCTTTGCCTACGGAAATAGGAAAGAAATATGTGTTCGACGGTAATCTGAAATTGTTGAACCAACCTCACGACCCAGTTCTTATTCCTGCTAAAATCGAGGCGGAGGATTATGTGTCGATGTCGGGCGTGCAAATAGAACCAGACAAGGATGGCGTGCCGAACTTAGGCTGGATCAATGATGGTGATTGGTCCAACTATCTGATAGATGTTCCTCGAACCGGCAAGTATATCCTTCGTGCCAAAGTCGCTTCCGAAGCGGAGACTTCCAACTTTATAGTCGTCAACGATTCAGTAGGCAAGGAGTTGGGGAGATTGACGGTCGACGAGACGCTCACGGATGGTTGGAACGATTGGTACGAGACCGAGGCGGGCTTTGAGTTGTCAAAGGGTGTGCAGGAACTCTCTTTCGTCTACGAGGGTGAGAGTACATATTTGATGAACATCGATTGGTTTGAATTTGCGGATGATCCTACGGATTTATCTGCCTTGGATGAACTTCCAGCCGATTCGTGGGTGAAACTCTTGTCGGTGGAGAATGGAGTGGCGCAATTGTCGATTACTTCGTCAAACGCCTCTTCGAGTCTCGTCGAATTGTTCGATATGGAGGCGAGATTGGTGGAACGATGTGTGGCGCACGATGGTTGCGTTACGCTCGGAGAGAAGCAGCGGCTACGGATCGGTTCATATGTCGCCGTTGTCCGTAACGGCAACAACGCTGCCCTCCGTGAGATCGTCGCAGCAGAAAGTTGCGCACCATTCGCCGATGCCCTGATAAGAAATGTTCATTACTTTCCTCCTGATTTAGTTTGGCCTTGATTGAAAAATGGACAACACGCCCAAATGACGGCTCTTTTTCCGCCATACTGCGTTGATTTTCCTTGAAATACACAAAGTATTCCTGCGTCAAATCGCCTTGTCTGACGAAAAAATCTCTCGCCATTGGTCATACTGCCATTTACCAAACAAGACCTTCGGT
>CALCUH010000181.1 GCA_937907165.1 uncultured Bacteroidales bacterium
TTACTGGCATTGCAGACTGTTTTGTTATGCCTTTTGATGTTTAGCGGACACCAATAATTTTCAATTAGAGAATTAAAAAAATAATATATCTTTGCGTCAGACTATTGTATTGTTCTTCAAGGGAAGAATTAGAAGTATATACCACCATTGAAAAAAAACGTATGAAAAGAAAGAACAACCTTTTTCGTAGGCTATTATGCCTTCTTACCATCGCATTGACCTATACGACGAACGTATTCCCTTTATCGAAACAGATGGAATACCTCGACCGTGGCGTCGTGGCCGTCAAAACCAACAACGGCGTGTTCGTCAGCTGGCGCGTGTTAGGAACAGAAGGGGATGAGGTCTCCTTCAACCTCTACCGCGACGGCACCAAAATCAACGACACACCCATCACGAAAAAGTCCAATTTCCTAGACAAACAAGGGTCGCAGAATTCACAATACACGGTGAAAAGCGTCATCGACGGCTCCGAAAAAAGCACCTCCGAGCCTGTAGGCGTGTGGGGACAACAATACAAAACACTCACGCTGAACCGCCCCGCCGGAGGCTCCAACCCATCCGGCAACTACACCTACACACCCAATGACATGAGCGTGGGAGACGCGGACGGAGACGGACAATACGAGCTCTTCGTGAAATGGGATCCATCCAACGCCCAAGACAACTCCAACTCAGGCTATACGGGCAACGTATTCATCGACTGCTACAAACTCGACGGCACCTTCCTTTGGCGCATAGACCTCGGCAAAAACATACGAGCGGGAGCCCACTACACCCAGTTTCAAGTCTATGACTACGACGGAGACGGCATGGCGGAGATGGTCTGCAAAACCGCCCCAGGAAGCAAAGACGGGAAAGGAAAATCCATCAGAATGAACAACGACGACCCGAACCAAGACTACCGCAACAGCAGCGGTTACATCCTCAGCGGACCGGAATACCTCACCATCTTCAGCGGAGAGACCGGCGAGGAAATCCACACAATCGCCTACAATCCGGGGAGAGGGAACATATCGAACAAATCCACTTGGGGCGACAACTACGGGAACCGCGTGGACAGATTCCTCGCCTGCACCGCCTATCTGGACGGCGTACACCCTAGCGTGGTGATGTGCCGCGGCTACTACACCCAATCCAACCTCGTCGCCTACGATTTCAAGGACGGGAAACTGGTACAACGTTGGGAACACCACTCCACTACCGCAGGACAAGGCGCTTACGGGGAGGGATTCCATAACATATCCGTCGCCGACGTGGACAACGACGGTTTCGACGAAATCATCTACGGTTCCGCCAGCATAGACCACGACGGCAGACTCCAATACCGCAAAGGATTCGGACACGGCGACGCCATGCACATCTCGCAAATAGATCCGAGCACACCCGACTTGGAAGGATGGTTCGTTCACGAAGAGGAACCTTCCGACTACAGTTTCGAGCTGAGAAACCTGCGGACAGGAGACGTGATCTTCAGAGGAAGCGGGCAGAAAGACAACGGACGAGGACTTTCCGCCGACATCGACGCCTCACACCGCGGCTTAGAGTGCTGGAGCTCGAGAGGTGACGGAGTCTACGACTGCAAAGGGAAGGTCATCTCCTCGAAAAAGCCATCCATCAATTTCCGCACCTACTGGGACGGAGACCTGCAAGACGAACTACTCGACGGGAACGTCATCACCAAATGGAACGGACACGAAGCAGACACCCTCATCGTTCTACAAGGCTCATCCATCAACGGTTCGAAAGCCAACCCTTGCCTCTCCGCCGACCTTTTCGGAGATTGGCGGGAAGAGATCATCACCTATAACAACAATAATCCGAGCCAGATATTCATCTACACCACCACCATCGAAACCCAGCACAGGCTCTTCACCCCCATGCATGACCCTATCTACCGCTGCGGAATCGCTTGGCAAAATACCGCTTACAACCAACCGCCCCACTTGGGTTTCTACATAGGAGACGGCGTGTCGGACGTCCAACTGCCCGACATCTACTACGCCAAAGAACCTACCCCACCCACCCAAGCCATGATGAGCACCAGCGGCAAATTGGAGCAAACACTCTTCCCGAACGAAGAGATGGAGAGCGTCACCTTCACATACGGCGGAGCCTCCACAGACTTGGAAGTAGCCTCATCCCTCGACTTCGAAGGCGCTATCAACAGACGGGACAACTCCGTCATCGTCACCGGCCGGTTCACACACTCCGGAAGCGTCACCGTCACCACGGTCGGAGGAGAGAACCCGATTACGAAAGAACTAATCATCAACGTTTTACCAGAAGACACTAAACGAATCGCCTACGTCACAGACCCGTCGAACGCCAACTACAGCAACGACAAGATACTCGCCTCCCTCAAAGGGAACCAAGACTTTTTCATTGAGGAGATAGACGCCTATGACACAGAGAAAGATTTCGGCAAATATGAACTCGTCATCATCAGCGAAGAGACACCCTCCACGGCCCCGATCATGGCGCAGCTGAAGGGACTCGACAAACCCATACTCAACCTGAAAGTGCACGGCTACAAAAACGCCGAAGGAGCTTGGAACTGGGCAACGACAGGCTACGGAGACAACTACGAAGCCACCACGCTAACCGTGGCGCAAGAGCACCTCTCCCACCCGATGTTCAAGGACGTGGAGTTCACGAACGGCAACGAAGTGAGGATGGTCACAAGCGTCAACAACAAAGCGTTGACCTACATGAATCCGGAATCGTTCAGCAATGCGCAAGGGACCATCAACGCCATCGCCTCCGTCAAGGACGCCGCACAAGTCTCCATCCTCGAAATCCGGCCCGGTAGCAGCGTCGGAGGCACGGACATCACCCAAAAGTATATCCAAATCGGTCTGAACAGCAGCTCCTACGGCAACCTCACCGACGATGCGCTCCGCATCATCAGCAACGCCTGTTACTACCTGATAGATATGAACCGGGAAGAGACCGGAACGACTAATATACAAAAGGGTTACCACACTAATCTCTACCCTAACCCGACGGAAGGAGAGACTCACCTCATACTCTATGCGGAGCAAAGCCACACCACCACGCTAACCATCAGCAATCTGCTCGGAAACAGACTTCGCAAAGAAGAAGTCAGACTCGAGATAGGGATCAATGACATAGAGATAGACTGCGGAACTTTAGAAATCGGGAACTATACGATACAAGTAGACGGACAAATATTTAGAATGATAAAACAGTAATAGATTTAATATCAGCTTAGAGTGTGCGCCCTAATTGTGCGCACACTTTTTTATTCATAATACTCAATCCTCACCTCCCCTATCTTAGAGAAATCCTTCCCCCTCATCGAGAAGGGAAGCTTCACAGTCAATTGAGGACAACCCGAAAAAGCGTTTTCGCCTATCGTCACACCTTCGGGAATTACGACGGTTGTCAATGCGCCGCACCCGAAAAAGGCATTGTCTCCTATATATTTCAGCGAAGAAGGAAAGGTTACGGAGGTGAGCGACCCGCAATTCAAGAAGGCGGACTCCTCAATATATTCGACACCCGCGAACTCCACCTCCTTCAATCCGACACAATTCTTAAAAGCCTCCACACCTATGGAATTCAACGATTCGGGGAACGACACACGTTTGAGCGACCTGCAATTCTCAAACACATTATTAGAAACAGATTCGCACCCTTTCGGAATCTCTATATGTTCAAGTTTATAGCAATTATAGAACGTCCATTCGCCAAGAGAATATAATTTCGATGGCAATGTCACACTCGTCAGAGAGCCGCAATATGCGAACGTACCCTCCAAATATGCCACATCGTCCGGCATTTTCACCTCCAGGAGCGCCTCGCAATGTTGAAACGTGTTCCGCCATGAGAGCTTTCCGCTCATCTTTTTAGGCAGTTTCACACTCTCAAGCGATTTTAGACCCGCAAATATTCCTCCGGAGTTTCCATCCCCCCAACTTTCAACACTATTGGGAATCTCTATGCCAGTCATCTTATGACAACCCCTAAACGCCTCGGGGCTGATTTTATTTATCCAATTAGGGACAATTACATTTCCTCTCTTCCCCGAAGGACAAACGAAAAGTGTTTCCGCACTCCTACTACATAGCAAACCATCTACCGCCAAATATTTAGGATTCCTACCATCCACCCGAATATCGGTCAGATTTCCGCAATCCGCAAAAGCGTTCGCCGCCACAAAAGTAACCCCCTCAGGAATCACAATTTCCGTAAGCGCGTCACAATCAGAGAAGGCATATTCCCGAATACTTTCCAACAATGTAGGAAATTTCAGATCCGCAAGCGATTTACATCCATAAAAAGCCTTCTTCCCGATAGATTTCAACGAATCAGGAAACTTAACGGACGCCAAAGAAACACAATTCCCAAAAGCATCATCTCCGATTGTCTCAACACCCACAGGGATATCCACACTGGCAAGTTTCCCACAACCTAAGAACAACCTCTTTTCTATAGATTTCAATAGGACGGGAAGTTTAACGTCCGTCAAAGAAGAGCAATGTTCGAACGCACCACCCCCTATCTTCTCGACGTTCTTTGGTATGTTAATATCAGCAAGCTCCCCACAACCAGAAAATGCTTTCTTCCCTATGGTCTTCAACACACCAGGTAGCGTGACGCTTGTTAGGGAAGAGAAATCCTCAAACGCGCCATCCCTAATCTCCTCAACACCTTTAGGCAGCACCAATCGAGTCACATTTTCATGTCTGACGGAAGGCTGTCTTCCCACAGATTTCAATGATTTGGGAAAGATTTCTCCCGCCACTAAGAGGCTATCATCAAACGCACCATCCCCAACGAATTCCACGCCATCCGGAATAGCTGCGCTCGTGATACCCACACAGCCCGAAAAGGCATGGTCACCAATATATTTCAATGTTTTTGGGAGTGTGACATCCTTCAAAGAAGAACAATTCATAAACGCCTCGTTTCCAATGGATTCAACTCCTTTCGGCAAAGGCATACTTGCCAAATTTCCACAATAGGAGAACGCATTATCGCCTATGGATTTCAAAGTTTTAGGCGAACTCACTCCCTTTAGGGAAAAACAATCTTTAAAAGCACCGTTCCCTATCGACACTACGTTTGGGGGAAGATCTACGCTTTTTAGGGATACGCATCCTTGGAACGCACACATTTCAATACGTTTGACCGATTGCGGCAGTTTCAAAACAGAGAGAGACACACAATCCATAAATCCGAATGCGCCAACCGACTCACACCCATCTGGAATTACCATAGAAGAGAGCTTCCCACAAGCTCTGAACGCCATGCCACATATGCTCTTCAACGTTTTAGGAAGCGTGACGTTTCTAAGCGACGCACATCCCTGAAATGCGGAGGGCCCGATTATATAAACTCCCTCAGGAATATCTATGCTGACAAGATTATCACATCCGTAAAAAGTTCTTTCATTTATCGATTCCAACGCTTGGGAGAGCGTCACACGGGAGAGAGAGACACACCCATAGAAAGCCTCGCTTCCTAATATGCGGAGCTTCTCTGGAAGATTCACGGTCTCAAGAGCTTTACAACCAAGCTGGCTTAAGTATTACAATTGAGCAACATAAAAACTGGAGTGATGACGTAGTTAATATGGAAGCAATTGATCCTGATTTAAAAAAGAAACTTGATGATAATCCAAATATGAATGTTAC
>CALCUH010000182.1 GCA_937907165.1 uncultured Bacteroidales bacterium
TGGATCCTTTTCAAAAAAGCGAATCCGCAATATTGTGTTTACTGGTATTCTGGAAAGTATAGTTGACGATATTAATGTTTAGCGGACACCAATAAAAAAAGTGCGGAATTCATTGAATCCCGCACTTCCTAATTATTGGAAACTCTGATTATTGAGCGATCTCAACGATGTGAGTGATGTTCTCTTTCGCATCGTCCAACCAGTAGCTTACTTGCTTGTTGTTCAAGATTGATTTCTCGATGTTAGCGAATGCGATGGTATCGAATGCGCCGTCCTTGATCAAGATTACTTGAGCGTCTGAGTTCAACATGATTTTCTTGAGGCTTCCGTCGCCGTCAGTGTCCTTCAAGTTAAGAGCCCATCCTCCGTCAGCCTCTTCGTGCAAGCCGAAAGATTTAGCTGCGATACTGTTCTCCTGTAAGAAGTTGTTAACTACTTCTTGAACAGCCTCTGTTGCCTCTTGTGCAGCTTCTTGAACAGCTTCTGTTGTCTCTTGAGCTGCTTGCTCTGCTTTGTTCTCAGTCTTCTTGCTACAGCTTGCCATGATAGCCAAGCATCCCATCAAAAGAAAAATCTTCTTCATGTTACTTAAATATTAATTGGTTTATAAATTTGTTAGTGTCCGATTATTTTACGAAAACGGTGTCGATGGCACCCTTAGCGATTTTTTGGTTAGCGACTTTGGATGCGGAAACCAACTTAGTAGAACCTGCTTTCAAAGCGAATAATACTTTGGTAGGGTCTGCCTCAGCGTCAGCCATCTTGATCTCCTTGTAGTTGTTGTCGATGTAAGATGCGCCTGCGTCAGAGAGCTCGATCACGTCTCCGTCCACTTGGATGGTTACGGAACCTGCCTTAACGTCCACGATGTTCACTTCACCGGTCTTGCCGATGTGGTTGAAGCGGATCATGTCTGAATCCTTCAATCCGGACAACTCCAGCTCCACGCTACCTTGAGCGAATGAAGTCTCGCTAGCTCCGCTCTTGATCACTGGGTTAGAGCAATCTGTCGGAGATACAAGGTTGGTAGACTTAGCTGCCAATACCAAAAGTACTGATGAAGGGTTAGCCTCTGCTGTAGCTTTGTTCATAGCTACCAATGAAGTGCTCAAATAAGAGCATCCAGCGTCTGACAGGTTGATTGTCTTTCCGTCGATGTTAAAGGTTACGTTACCTGCGGCTACTTTGCCAGCCACTACTTTAATCGCACCCGCATATCCCGCATTGTTGCATGCGATGATATCATTTGCTCCAAATTTTGCTAAATCGATTGAATTTGCCATCTTTTAATAAGCGTTTTTAAAAGTTAAAAATAAGTTTCTCTTTATTTGAGAATATCACGAAAGTAAAATTAGAAATTGTTTATGACATTTCAAAACTTTCATGGGAAGTATTTTTCCGTCACATTGATTGAAAGGACGATTCCCATAGCTTTTGTGCCCTTTCCAGAGCTATGGAAGAGTATGGATTTTATGATAGATTGTATCGTTCCCTTATAATTTATATATTGTAAATGTTAAAATGGTAATCCGTCAGTTCTTCTAAATCGTAATTTGTAAATATTTAAATAGTAAATAAATTCGTATCTTTGCGCCAAATTTTAACCGATATGATGTACTATAGTACCAATAAAAAAGCCGCTAAAGCGACCCTCCAAGAGGCGGTCGTGAAGGGTTTGGCTTCCGATAAGGGGCTCTTTATGCCCGAGGTGATCAAGCAATTGCCCGCTTCCTTCTTCGAGGGAATGAAGGACATGTCTTTCCAGGAAATCGCTTATGTGGTGGCTGACGCCTTCTTCGGCGAGGATGTGGACGCAGCCTCTTTGAAGGAGATCGTTTATGACACGCTTAGTTTCGACGTGCCGCTTGTGCATGTGAATGACAACATCTATAGTTTGGAACTCTTCCATGGTCCTACTTTGGCGTTCAAGGATGTGGGCGCTCGCTTCATGTCGCGCCTCCTTGGTTACTTCATCAAGAAGGAGGGTCAGAAGAATGTGAACGTCCTCGTGGCTACCTCCGGTGATACGGGTTCAGCCGTGGCTAACGGTTTCTTGGGCGTCGAGGGCATCCATGTCTATGTGCTCTATCCGAAGGGTAAGGTGAGCCCTATCCAAGAGTGCCAATTCACCACTTTGGGAAAGAACATCACCGCCCTTGAGGTGGACGGCGTGTTCGATGACTGCCAGGCGCTGGTGAAGAACGCTTTCATGGACAAGGAGTTGAATGACCACATGAAGTTGACTTCTGCCAACTCCATCAACGTGGCTCGCTTCCTTCCGCAGGCGTTCTACTACTTCTACGCTGTGGCTCAGTTGCACAAGCTTGGTATCAAGGACGACATCGTGATCTGTGTTCCTTCCGGCAACTTCGGAAACATCACCGCCGGTTTGTTCGGCAAACGCATGGGTATGCCTGTGAAGCGTTTCATCGCCGCTAACAACCGCAACGATATATTCTATAATTACTTGAAGACGGGCGTCTATTCGCCTAAGCCTTCCGTGCAGACCATCGCTAACGCTATGGACGTGGGTGATCCGAGCAACTTCGCCCGTGTGCTTGCGCTCTATAAGGAGTCGCACGAGGCTATCGTCGCTGAAATCGGCGGCTGCACTTATACCGACGAGCAGATTCGCGAGTCTTTGAAGAGTTGCTTCGAGAAGACGCATTATCTGTTGGATCCTCACGGCGCTGTGGGCTACAGGGCGCTTTGCGAGCACTTGAAGCCGGGCGAGACGGGTGTCTTCTTGGAGACCGCCCATCCTGCTAAGTTCAAGGAGACGGTGGAGAGCATCATCGGTTCGGAGGTGGAGATTCCTGCTAAGCTTCAAGCTTTCATGAAGGGTCAGAAGCAGAGCGTGCAGATGACGAAGGATTTCGCTTCGTTCAAGTCATTCCTTTTGAAAGAATAATATGAATGTAGTCATCATAAAATATAACGCTGGCAATATTTTCTCCGTGGATTACGCGCTGCGCCGCTTGGGCGTTGAGGCTGAAATCACGGGGGATATCGATAAGATAAAGTCTGCCGACAAGGTGATTTTCCCGGGTGTGGGTGAGGCGGAGACGACCATGAACTACCTTAGGGAGCATCGTTTGGACGAGGTGATCAAGGGCTTGAAACAGCCTACGCTGGGCATCTGCATCGGTATGCAGCTGATGTGCCAATCTTCCGAGGAGGCGAACTCTGGTAATGTGGATTGCTTGGGCATCTTCGAGGAGCGGGTGAAGAAGTTCATCCCGACCGAACAGGTCATCAAGGTGCCTCATATGGGTTGGAATACCATCACGGACCTCAAGTCGCCTCTTTTCGAGGGTCTTCCGAAGGATCCGTACTTCTACTACGTGCATAGTTTCTATGCGACGGTGGGAAAGGATACTATCGCCCAAACTGATTATATCCATCCATATAGCGCGGCGCTCCATAGGGATAATTTCTATGCGGTGCAGTTCCACCCTGAGAAGAGTGGCGCCATGGGTGAAATCGTCTTAAAGAATTTCTTAAATATTTGATAACGCCTATGTTAGCAAAACGTATTATTCCTTGTTTGGATATCAAAGACGGTCAGACTGTCAAGGGTATCAACTTCGTTAATATACGAAACGTGGGCGATCCGGTGGAGTTGGGCGCCGAGTATAGCCGTCAGGGTGCCGATGAGTTGGTGTTCCTGGACATCACCGCTTCCCACGAGGGTAGAAAGACTTTCGTGGACTTGGTGAAGCGTATCGCGCAAAACATCAGCATCCCTTTCACGGTGGGTGGCGGCATTCATGAGTTGGGTGACGTCGACAAGCTTTTGGCGGCGGGTGCCGATAAGGTTTCCATCAATTCCGCCGCTATCAAGAATCCTGATTTGATCAGCGAGGTGGCGAAGAATTTCGGTTCGCAGGTGTGCACCGTGGCCATCGACGCGAAACTGGACGAGAGCGGCGAATGGACTTGCTACTTGAATGGCGGTCGTATCGCTACGGAGAAGAAGCTTTTCTCGTGGGCGAAAGAGGCGCAGGAGCGTGGCGCCGGTGAGATTCTCTTCACTAGCATGAATCATGATGGTGTGAAGCAGGGTTTCGCTAACGATGCCTTGGCTGTTCTCTCCGAATCGTTGTCTATCCCTGTCATCGCTTCCGGCGGTGCGGGTAATATGCAACATTTTAAGGATGTTTTCGAAAAGGGTAAGGCGGACGCGGCTTTGGCTGCCTCCATCTTCCATTTCCATGAAATCGCTATCCCTGACCTGAAGAAATATCTGGCGGGGGAAAACATCCCGATGCGTATCGTATAACGTTGTTATTGCGGACGATAATAGAATAAAAATGGTAGAATATTTTCCCGTCATAGACGAAGAGGGTAACGTGATAGACCGCGCTACTCGTCAGGAATGCCACAGCGGCTCTAAGATTCTTCATGCCGCTGTCCATCTGCATGTGTTTAACAAGGAGGGTGACCTCTATATGCAGAAACGCGCCGACTGGAAGGATATCCAGCCGGGCAAGTGGGACACCGCTGTGGGCGGCCACATTGATTTCGGCGAGAGCGTGGAGATCGCCATGCTCCGTGAGGCGCGCGAGGAGTTGGGCTTGACCGACATCCAGCCGGAGCGTCTCTTCAATTACATCTGGGAGAGCCCCGTGGAGCGTGAGATGATTTACGTTCATCGTATCGTCTACGACAAGACTCCGCAACCTGACCAATCTGAAGTGGTGGACGGACGTTTCTGGAAGATTTCCGAGATTGAGGAGAACTTGGGTAAGGAGGTCTTCACTCCTAATTTTGAACTGGATTTCAAGAAACTGAAAGAGGCTGGCGTTATCGCCGCTAAATAAATAATTGTCATAAAGATGGCTTATAAAGTATTGGTGTTGGACATCGACGGTACGTTGACCAACTCGAAGAAGGAAATCACGAAGGAGACGAAGAAGGCTTTGCATGAGGCTCAGGAGAATGGTGTGATCGTTGTCCTTGCCTCTGGTCGTCCGACCCCGGGTATCGTACCTATCGCCGATGAGATTGAACTCGATAAGTTCGGTGGTTATATTCTCTCTTTCAACGGCGCTGTCATCACTGATTACCGTACGAAGAAGGTGGTCTACGAGACGGTCTTGCCGATGGAAGAGGTGCCTAAGCTTTATAAATCATCCTGCGACCACGGTGTGACGATTGTCACCTACAAGGATGATTCCATTATCACGGAGAATGAGTCTGACCAATATGTGGCGATAGAGGCCCGAATCAATAAAATGCCTGTCCGCAAGGTGGATAATTTCGTGGAGCAAATCACGAAACCTGTCACTAAGTGCCTGATGGTGGGCGATGGCGATTACCTCGCCGAGGTGGAACAGGACATCAACAAGGAATATGGTGATAGGTTGAACGTTTACCGTTCCGAGCCTTTCTTCCTCGAAATCATGCCGCAAAATATTGATAAGGCGTACTCTTTGGGCAAGTTGTTGGATCATATCGGTCTGACGAAAGAGGAGATGATCGCTTGCGGTGACGGATTCAATGACCTTTCGATGATCAAATTCGCTGGCTTGGGCGTAGCGATGGGCAATGCGCAAGAGGTGGTGAAACAATCCGCTAATTATGTGACTTGCTCGAACGACGAGAACGGTGTGGCGAATGTGGTAAACGAATTTATTCTCTCATGAAGGTATATGTGAAGGCATACGTCTCGATTTCAGGCGAGAAGGTGATGGTGAATGGCGAGGATTTCCCTGTTCGTCGCGAGGAGGGGAAGACATGGCTGGCGGATATCTATGCCGCGATTGGTTGCCAATACCCTAAGTTCTTCAAGATGGATAATCTTTGCAAGACTGGTTTCCTTGCTTCTGAGTTGCTGATGGGAAAGCTTTCGCTCGCACCTGAGGAGCCTAAGAAGGATTGGTCTGTGATTCTCCTATCGCGCTCAGGCTCGCTGGACGACGACAAGGCTTATCAGAAGACGATCGCTTCGGCTGACGATTATTTTCCGAGCCCGGCGGTTTTCGTCTACACGCTCTCCAACATCGTGACGGGCGAAATAGCCATACGTCACAAGATCATGGGCGAGTCGTCCTGCTTTGTGACAGAAACGTTCTCACCCGAAACCGCCTATGCACTCTCTATGAACGGATTCCTTCCCGAGAAGGAAATCAAGCACCAGATTTTCGGTTGGTGCGAATATTTGGACGGCAACCTCTCCGCAAAATTCTACGCATTGTCTACCGAGGCGGATGGGGCGTTGGGGGAGTGGAAGGAAGAGGTGATGGTTGCTGATTAAATAGTAAATCGTAATTTGCAAATCCATCTATATTCCCACAAATAAAAGCCTTCCTACCCCTTAACTTGCCATTTCATTTCAAAATATATATCTTTGTTGTCTCATTGAAAAAATACGAATGGAATGAATGAATTGATAGAAACATTAAAAAGTGAGATAATCGAGGCGTTGAACCTCGAAGGGATGTCGCCTGCTGATATTGATGAAAATGCGCCGCTCTTCAATGGCGGAAACGCTTCGGCGGAAGGTTTGGGTCTCGATTCTATCGATGCGCTCGAACTTATCGTGCTGATGGAAAGAAACTACGGAATCAAATTGAAAAACGCCAACGAAGGGAAGGAAATCTTCAAGTCTATCGCTACGATGGCGGAATATATCTCTAAAAACAGAACGAAATAAATTCGTATGGGCAGGATTGTCGTGACCGGTATGGGCATCATCTGTAGCCTTGGGTGCGGAACCGAGGAGGTGTTCGCTTCCCTTCGTGCGGGTGTGGCTTGTGTCGGGGCGGCACGTCATTTGCGGACTATACACACGGAACTCCCTGTGGGTGAGGTCTCTATGAGCAATGAGGAGATGATTTCTCTGCTCGGACTTCCTGCCGATATGGTGGTCACCCGTACCCCTTTGTTGGGTATGGTCGCTTTCCAGCAAGCCGTCAATCAGGCTGGTCTGACGGACGCCACCCGCACCGCTTTCGTGAACGGTACGACGGTGGGCGGTATGGAGAAGAGCGAGCAGTACTACCTCGATTTCTTCGAGGGAAAACATACGGAATATATCGGCGCTCACGATTGCGGCGCCGGCACCGAACAGATCGGACGTTTGTTCGGCCATCTCGATTCCATGTGTACCATCTCCACCGCCTGTTCCTCCGCGACGAATGCCATCATCATGGGGGCGAACTTGATTAAAAGCGGTAGGGTGGAAGCCGCCATCGTGGGCGGAACGGAATCGCTCAGCAAATTCCACTTGAACGGATTCAACTCTTTGATGATTTTGGACCACGATAATTGCAAACCGTTCGACAAAAACCGTAATGGTTTGAACTTGGGCGAGGGCGCCGCCTACTTGGTCATCGAGAGCGAAGAGAGCGCAAGAGCCCGCGGCTGTGAGCCTATCTGCGAACTCTCCGGTTATGCCAACGCTTGCGACGCTTTCCATCAGACCGCGACATCGCCCGAAGGTGAGGGGGCTTACCTCGCCATGAAAGGCGCATTGGCGAAGGCTGGGTTGCGTCCATCCGATATCGACTATATCAACGCCCATGGAACGGGCACCGGCAATAATGACCAGTGCGAGAGCGTGGCGATTAAGCGGGTGTTCGGCGACGAAATGCCTCGCTTCTCTTCCACCAAGGCGTTCACGGGACATACGACCAGCGCGGCGGGAGCGGTGGAGGCGGTGATCTCCATCTTGGCGCTGACGAACAACTATATTCCCGCCAACCTCAACTTTTCGGAACCTATCGAGGAGACTGGTCTGACGCCCGTCTCTGAGGGAATGGAGAGTGTCTCCTTGCGTCATGTGATGAGCAACTCCTTCGGTTTCGGTGGCAATGATTCCTCTTGTATATTTTCTAAAATAAATTAATCATGGCGGTCTATATTCAGTCTGCGGCTCAAATCTCCATCCAATCGCCTTTGTGCGACGATTGGTTCACGGAACCGATCAAGAGGGAGGGACGCTATTTCCGTGCCGAAGAGCCTGATTTCAAGGCGTTCATAGACCCGATGTCTTCCCGCAGAATGGGACGTCTGCTGAAACGTGCGATCGCATCGGCGAAGACGGCGCTCGTGGGGTTTGAGGAGCCTTTGAACGCTATCGTCACGGGTACGGGGCTCGGTTGCATCGAGACGACCGAGAAGTTCCTCAATGCGATGCTGAAGGATGGTGAGCAAGCTTTACCGCCCTCTTTTTTCATGCAGTCCACCCACAACACGATCGGCTCGGTCATCGCCCAGACGCTGAAGTGCCATGGATATAATAATACTTACACACACCGCGGCACGTCGTTCGATTGTGCCTTGCAGGATGTGGTGACGCAGTTTGACCTCGGGGAGATTTCCTCCGCATTGGTTTGCGCCAACGACGAGATGACCGAGGCTTATTTCAAGCTCTTCGACCAAATCGGTTACTGGAAGAAGGAGGATGTCACGGAAGATATGTTCCGTCAGGTTGCCGGCGAGGGAAGTTTCGCGGGCGAAGTCTCCGCCTCTTTTTTGCTGACAGACGCTCCGACGAGTAATACTTTGTGCCGTTTGGTCGGTATGGAGATGATGTTCGAGCCGTCGACCGAACGGTTGCGTGCCGCCATCGACAACCTCTTGGTTGAGGCTGGCATGGAGTGGTCGGATGTGGATGCTGTGGTCTGCGGATATAATGCGGCGGAGTCGAACGATAGGGTATATGCCCGAATGGCGGATGAGCTCTTCCCTGGCGTGACTCAAATCTACTACAAACACCTGTTCGGCGAGTCTTTCTCGGCGTCCGCTTTAGGATATTATGTGGCGGCGACTTGCCTGAAGCGGGGCGAGGTTCCTTCCCATATCGTCTATAGCGGGGAGAAAAACATCGCTCCGAAATGTATATTGGTATATAATCATTTTCAAAATAAAGACCACTCTGTGGGACTATTGACATGCTGAGACTATTGCTACTATCCGTTGTCCAGTCATTCTGTCTGGCGTTAGGTCAGGTCTTTTTGAAGCTGGCCGTCGGGAAGATGCAGTCGTTTTCATGGACATGGACGTGGTTCAAGGATCTGGTTCTGAACTATTGGCTGGCGCTCACGGGCGTCTCCATGGGTTTGGCCACGTTGTTATGGTTCTACATTCTTAGACACTATCCGTTGTCTGAGGCGCATCCGCTCACATGCCTCAGTTTCATTTTCGGGCTCTTAGCCTCCGCATGGTTTCTGCATGAGCCGATTCCTGTCACGAGGTGGATTGGTGTGGGCATCATCATGGTGGGCGTTTTCTTTGTTGTAAAATAACACGATATGTTTACGATTCGAGCATACGATACGGGAGAGGCTGGCGCTTTCGGCCATGAGCTTCGCTTTGATGCGGGCCATGAGGTTTTCGCCGCCCATTTTCCTGGCAATCCTATTGTCCCCGGCGCAGTGCTGGTAGAGGTAATCCGTTCAGCCGCATCCGACATCCTGCAAGAGGAGATGCGGGTGGTGGAGGTGCGTAACGTGAAGTTCATCACGGTGATTGTGCCCGGAGTCGACGAACCGTTGAACATCGTTTCCCGTTATGCGGAGAAAGAGGGGACCTACTCCTTCAAATCAGTGATTTCGGGGGGAGACCGTATATATGCCAAGTTCGATTTGATTGTGGGGAGGATGAATTGATGACGGCTGATGAGACACGGAAAATCTTCTCTGAGAAACGGGTGGGGGTATTGATACCTGTCTATAACAACGAGAAGACGGTGCTTCAGGTGGTGGAGTCCGTTCTTCCCTTTTGCGCCGACGTGATTGTCGTGAATGATGGTTCCACGGATCAGACCGAGACGCTTTTAAGCAAATTACCCGAATCTGTCCATATTGTCTCCTATCTTCCCAATAAGGGAAAAGGTTACGCTTTGAAAGCAGGCTTTGAAAAGGCGTTGGAGATGGGGCTCCGTTCGGTGGTGTCGATGGATTCAGACGGTCAACACTTAGCGTCCGATTTGCCGCTCTTCGCTGAGGCTTGCCAAGAGGACGAGGATGCCCTGATAGTGGGAAGCCGTTCGTTCCTCAATCCGAACATGCCGCAGAAAAACAGTTTTGCCAATAAGTTCTCCAATTTTTGGTTCGCCTTGCAGACGGGGCACCGTTTGCCCGACACGCAGACTGGCTACAGACTATATCCGTTGGAGCGTATGAAAGGAATGACACCTTTCTGTCGACGTTACGAGGCGGAGTTGGAGCTTTTGGTGCGTAGCGCATGGCGGGCGATTCGGTTGAAGAGTATCTCTATAAATGTATTCTACCCACCTAAGGAAGAGCGGGTGACGCACTTCCGTCCGACTGTCGATTTCGTGCGTATCAGTTTGTTAAACACGTTGTTATGCGTCTTGGCTGTGGTGTATGGTTATCCCTCTATGGCGATAAGGAAGATATGGAACTTTATTATTAGGAAATAAATGGGAATAGTTGTTGAAAATGACTAATAGGCGGAAGCATAGTATTAGATTTAATAATAAAGTTTCAAGATATGGAAAGTATGTTATATATATCCTCAGGAATCAGCTTAGGAAGCACATCCGATGCTAAATATATCTTTTCATCTCTTTCCCTTCAACTCCGGCATGTAATTCCAACAGATTTTTTGCGGGGCTAGATTGAATCTTAGGAATAAGTACCTCCTCTACCTGAAAAAAGCCGACTTCCGCATCCATGTGAATCTCAATTTTAAGAGGTCGTTCGGAACCTTCTTTTATCATGACCTTTTGTATTGCGTTTGCGGAGTATTTGTGTATGTCGCCTTCTGTTGGTTTGGATGTTATCTCCAAGGGAATACGGGCGCGTCCTTTGGTCATGTCGCAGCCATCGGCGATAAGGATGATTCCTGCCTCGATAGAGTGGATGGGACGTGTGCCCATGTGGCCGATAATGCCCTCTGTCGCGACGGATCGAATGATTGTTCGTCGCATGACATCTTTCTCCCTAGGAAGAACTTGGGACAAAAGCCTGTCGATGATAGGGTAGGAGATGATTCCTGAATAGAGTTCATGGTCTTTCCTTCCGATGGTCATTCCACAGTCGTGAAGAAGTGATGCCAAAAGGACTGCGGCGGTGCTGTCTGCGAAGGAACCGACCTTTTCTTTCTCTAAGTTTGTGTCCACACCTGCATTATGCAAGATAATCAATATCCTCAAAGCGTTGTAACACACCATTTTCATATGGACGGGACCATGGTCGTTTAAACCTACACGACCGATAGATACTGTGTTTGCATAATCTTGAATTGCCTGTATTTCGTTGTCGTTCTGGATGCTCTTCCAAAGTCTTAGAGGTAGATCGTCTTTCCCCGTATAGTTCCCGATTATTTCGTTGATAAGTTCCGTTATTTTCCCTTCGACATTGATTTCCTTGGGAGATTTATAGTCCATGTAATATTAAGATTAAAAAATTAATAGTATCTGAATTGGGTGATTCAATAGAAGCTGGAATACAAGCCGCTATCGACAAATTATTTTTTATAAAATAATGAACGAATGTAATAAAAGTGCCTTTTGATGTAATGAAAAAAAGGCGTCATTTTCAGACGCCTTTTAGGGGAGTTTGGTGTTTCCTTAGAAAGCCCAACCCACGCGGATAGCAGGAACTGCTTGTGGGAAGAAGTTAACCTCGTGGTTCTTGGTGTCTTCTTTGGTGGAAGTGCCGTTTTGTTCTGTAGTAGTCTTCTTGTCCTTGATAATCTCAACGCCCAATTTCACTTCAGCGCCGACGAAAAGGTTCTTTGCGACGAAGAAGTTGAAACCAGCCGCACCAGCTACACCGAACGTATTGAATCCGGTCTGGTTCTTCACGATGTTTTTGTTTTGTTGTGTCTCTTTCACGCTCTTAGTGGAGTTGATGCCGAATTGTAATTCAGCGCCGATGTATGGTTCCAATCTGTTGGTGCCTTCGAAGCAGTAGTTGAAGCCTGGCTCGATGGAGAAGGTAGCGGTACGGTCGCTTGTCTTTGCCCATTGAGCGCCGCTCTTAGCGTTGTCGTCAACGTCCTTAACGATGCTGACACCGAAACCTAACTTCAATTCAATGCTTTCAGAAAGCACATATACGCCTCTCAATAATCCGCCAGGCAGATTGACTGCGCCTGATGAGGTGTTGGTTCCCGTAACGGAGAACGGAACATATCCGATTTCCATCAAGAACTTGCCTTCTTCAGGTTTGAACTCATTGGTCGTTTGTACTTGTTCTTGTCCTTGAGCTTGTTGGTTTGTGGTGATGGCGGCGTTCTCTTCTGTTTGGGCGTTCATCGCCGTAGCCGCCATGATTGCTGAGATAGCTAAAAATAACTTTTTCATTTTAACTAATTTATGGTCCCATTGTATTAGATTATTTCCTTCCGAGAATGAGGGACTATCCACTCTCGAAAGAAAGAATGGGCAAACATAGGGAAAAAAATCGAATATTTGACTATCTTCGCGGACTAAACGTAAAAATGTAATTTTTTCAGAAGTATGAAAGTTTTAAAATTTGGTGGAGCGTCCGTAGGCTCCATAAAGAACTTGCAACAGGTCAAGAAGATTGTAGAGGGCGTGAACGAGCCCGTTGTGATTGTTGTTTCAGCGGTGGAGAATGTCACAGATATGTTGGTGGAGACAACCACATTGGCTGCGCAAGGAAATGCTTCATATACAGAGAAACTCGATGCGATCATTACGACGCATAATCAATTGATAAAAGAACTGATGGCGTCTGCCAGTGCGGATGTTTTGAAGGATGTGAGCGCTCTTCACGAGGAGTTGCAGAACATTTTGAAGGGTGTCTATTTAATTAAGGATTTGACCGCAAAGACAGAGGACGCTATCCTTTCGTATGGTGAGCGTATCGCCTCTTTGGTGGTTTGCAAATATTTGGATGCCTGCTATTTGGATTCCCGCAATTTCATCAAGACGAACGATTCTTTGGGAAGTGCTAACGTGGATTTCGAATTGACTTATAAGTTGGTGAAGGAACAGTTTGCCTCCGCTACCAACAAGCGCATTGTGGTGGCTGGGTTCATTGCGTCGGACGCAGACACGGCTGACGTGACAACGTTGGGTCGTGGCGGTTCGGATTATACCGCCGCTTTGATCGCTGCCGCTTTGGGCGCTTCCAAGATTGAGATCTGGAACACGAACGATGGTTTCATGACCGCCGATCCTTCCGTTACCCGCAAGGCTTATAAGATAGACCATTTGAGCTATTCCGAGGCGATGGAGCTCTGTAACTTCGGCGCTACCGTCATATTCCCTCCGACAATATATCCGGCTTGTGTGGCGAACATTCCTATTCAAATCATGAATATCGAGAAGCCTGACGCTTGCGGCACCTTGATTTCAACGGATGTGAAGGATGAGAAGACGATCAAGGGTATCTCTTCCATCGAGGATTCCGCTTTGGTGACAATCCAGGGAATGGGCATGATGAACGTGCACAACGTGAACGGCCGTATTTTCATGGCTTTGGATTATAACGATATCCATACTTTCTTCGTTTCGCAAGCTTCTTCAGGAAGCTCTATCTCAATCGGTGTGCAGGCGGATGACGCTGAGCGTGTCATCGACCTTCTGAGCGAGGAGTTCTCCGAAGAGATGTCTATGGGCGCTATCACGTCGGTGACTGCGGAGAAGGATTTGGCTACCATCGCTATTGTGGGCGACAACATGAAGCAGACTACTGGAACGGCTGGCAAACTCTTCAATGCGTTGGGTCGTAATAATATCAATATCACCGCTTTGGCACAAGGATCGGCTGAGACTAACATCTCTTGCGTAGTGAAACGCGCTGACCTTCGCAAGGCTCTGAATTGTATCCATGAGTCTTTCTTCTTGTCCGAATACCAACAACTGAATCTCTTCGTGGTTGGTACGGGTACTGTGGGCGGTAGCTTGCTTGAGCAGTTGCACACGCAGAAGGAGTTGCTCTTGAAGCAAAACAACTTGATGGTGAAGGTGATCGGTATCGCTGATGTAAGCAATTACATCTTGGATCGTGACGGTGTAGACTTGACTCAATACCAAGAGTTGCTGAAGAGCGGAAAGACTTCAACGCCTGAGATCATCAAACAGGCTTTGATCGATTTGAATATTTACAACTGCGTGTTCGTCGATTGTACGGCGAGTGGCGCTATCGCTAATATCTACAAGGATTTGTTGCTCCACAACATTTCTGTCGTGGCTGCCAATAAGATTGCAGCTTCCGGCGATTACGACAACTACATGGAGTTGAAGAACATCGCCCGTAAGCGTGGCATCAAATATTTGTATGAGACCAACGTGGGTGCGGGTCTTCCTATCATCAATACGATCAACGACTTGATCTTCAGTGGTGATAGAATCGTGAAATTGGAGGCGGTGCTCTCCGGTACATTGAACTTCATCTTCAACACCATTAGCAAGGATATTCCTTTGAGCAAGGCGATCCGCATGGCTATGGAGGCTCGTTTCGCCGAGCCTGATCCTCGTATCGACTTGAGCGGTAAGGACGTGATCCGTAAGTTAGTCATCTTGGCGCGTGAGTCCGGCATCCGTGTGGAGCAGGATGATGTGGAGAAGAACCTCTTCATCCCTACAGACTTCTTCGAGGGCTCTTTGGATGACTTCTGGAAGAAGGTGGAGGGTTATGACGCCGAGTTTGAGGAGAAACGCAAGGTCGTTGAGGCTGAAGGCAAGCACTTCTGCTTCGTGGCTAAGTTGGAGAACGGCAAGACCAGCGTGGGCTTGCAGGCGGTAGGTCCTACCCATCCGTTCTTCGATTTGAGGGGTAGCAACAACCTCATCATCAAATGGATGGATAAATGTATATCAATGTTCCTCAGCTA
>CALCUH010000183.1 GCA_937907165.1 uncultured Bacteroidales bacterium
CCTGATGCGTCTCGTCCAAGGTCTGCATCTCCATCGCTTCGGAGAGGAACAAATCATAGAGCGTAGGGCGGTAAAGGCGGCTGTCGGAGCCTAAATCCACGACCGCCCCGTAATCCTCCGACTTCACACTCTTGATTTTGTCGCACTTCTTCAGCGCGTCGAAAATGGACAGACGGATCTGCTGTTGGAAATTGACCGTCGTCCACTCCCTGATATCGTCAGGCAGCACATCCTGCAAGTCCGTGCGTTGACGAATCATATATCTATTTCTCTGAAAATAAGAATAGTAGTTTTTAGCGATAAAGAGAGTGGCAACCGAGCGGGCCACATCGTCGTTCGTCTCCTTACGGAAGGAGTCCAACGCGTCGATGGTGCTCTTCGGGTCAACCTCCTCGAAATAGGATTTATACTCGTTACGTTTCAGGATACAGCGCAACCGCTGCGGATAATTCTTCTCCTTCTGCGCCTGTTTTTCGATGGCGTCCAACTTAGAAAGAGCGGTTTTAGGATTCGTGCCGGAAATCTTTTCCAAAGACTTCCACTCGTCACTGTAACTGAAAGAAGAGAACAATCCCCACATAGCCAATAAGGTAATTAAAGTGAAACAAAATGATTTTATATTTTTCATAAGCGACTGAATGATATGCTAAGATAACAAAACAATAGGGATTTTATGACAAAAAAAAGGAGAAAATAAGGCTGATATATGCTAATCATGAATAAAATGTATCTGATGACATATTGATTTTCCCAATAAAATTTTATAGATTCGCTTGTGGCTATGAAAAATAGCCCTTCCTTTTTACCTATCAACGGATTCTGGTAGGCGAAAAGCCAACTGATAGAATCCACATTAATGAGAAAAATTGAATTATGATAAAGAATTTTGGAACTGTAGTGGCATGGCTCGTATTGGGAACAACTATATTCTGCTCATGTGGCGATGATGACGACACGACAAACGAGCAACAGACACAAGGTGAGGATAATGGTAAAGAGCAAGGTGGGGAACAACAACAAGCTACCGACACCACAACCTATAAAGATGCGTTCAGCAAGGCGATGGCAAAACTTGAACCAGGCGTATATTTCTATGAGACAAGCATGAATGGAAATGTAATCGAACCATCCCCACTATTAGCCAAGTCAACTGATGGATGGGTATACTACATTCCTGACGTTGAAAGTTTCGCTTATGCCGATTGGGGGGAGTATGCTGTTCCCTACAATTTCACAGCTTTCGAACCAACTAATAAGTATCATAACATATTTCAGTCTAATGGCGGTTCTGTATTCGACTCTGAAATAAATCATTATTATCGTGACGACATATATGAATTTCAGACGCGTTCCGATATGTTGAATGGTACGAGCACTGCTATGATTCAGGCTTCGTTAAAACTCGGATACCCTTATACAACCACATGGACTAAGGTCGCCGATTCACAAGGAGATAATAAGGAAACATATAAATATATCCGCGAACATTATTTCCGTTCAGAAGGAGAAACGCCCGTTCCATGTCTTGATGATATGCTAAAGGCGTTCAACACCGTCAACGCACCCAAGTGGCGCAATGACATCTATCCCAAGTCACTCGAAGAGATGAAGATTGTATTCCCTTTAGAAATGACAACACAAGGCGCAGACATGAATCAATCGGTCTATCGTGATTGGGGATGGCCATCGGAAATCGACAAGGTATGTGAGATCGATGTGACCGCTCATTGTAGTTTTGAAGATGGAAGCAAATATATAGAAACGGTAAAAAGGGAAGGCCAATTCACTGAAATAACCCAAGATTCTCCAAGCGAAAATTTTTGGACTTTTGAAGCGACACGAGAGAATGTCCAAATTGAAAACAAAAAATACACAATCGAGACTAAGATTTCAGCTTTTTCCACAATGCTTAAAGCCTCTTTTAAAATCGTATACATAAAAAACGTGTAAACGATAATAATACTAGCGAGCCAGTTTCGCAATGAGATTGTTATTTATCCATACGGTGTTTAGGAAACCAATCAAGTCGAAGGACGGACACTCACTACGTTTCTATACGACCGTGACTAGATGTAAGGTTGATGAATAGGTTCTCCTTCCGTACATTTAATAAATTGAGAACATCGTTTTAAATAATTACAAAAACAAAATATTGGCGTCCGCTAAAATAATAAAGTACCGTAAGTTCCTATTTGCCTGAAAGGCAATATTTCGGTAACCGGTCGCATCGACGAAGGAGATGCAGCCGGATAAACGGGACACAAGTGGACAGTGACTGGAAGTCACTCCTTGGGAGCTTAGGTATTTGGTATCGAAGCCAAGGTACTGCCTTTCAGGCAGACGGGATGCGTATATGTCTTGTACCGAAGGAGTTGCCATCGGTTACTTAGATACTGGCTTCCAGCCAGAAAAGAGTTCTCTCGAACAGTCATGATATCCGAACGGAGGGGCTTGTCTCAGGTTCCCGCAACCATACCCATTGTGTTTCAATTTATTAGATCATTATTAGCGCTTTTAGCGGACACCAATAAAAAAACAAAAGATTCAATAGAAGAACCATCTAAAACACCGAATATTAATTGCGTATAATATACATACAATAAATATTTTACTATCTTTGCTTATGAAATCACCTGTTTAGGCATTGGTTTCTACTTGTTTGTATTACAAAATCTAACAGAAAAAAATGGCAAAGTACATTGATTTACGATGCGACTTCGGATTCAAGTTCTGCATGCAGGACGAAACCGTCATGAAGTCCTTTCTAAACGCTATCCTTGAGGGAGAAACCGAGAAGATAACGAGTGTCAAATTCGAAAATGTAGAGATACCACGCACCACGAAGGAGCAACGGGGCGTCACCTTCGACCTGCTCTGCACGACAGAACACGGCGAAACAATCCTCATCGAGATGCAGAACTCGTCGCAACGGTACTTCAAGACGAGAGCAATGTTTTACATCTACAAACTAATGAGGAAACAAATCGTACGAGGGGACAAATGGGAAAAGATGCAAAATGACATCTCCCGTATCTTCGGGATCTTTATTTTAGGAGAACGCAACAACCTCCTAAATAAGCCTATCACCCGGACAAGTGTGTTCGACAGAGATGAAAAGATTGAATTCTGGGACCGTAATCACAATTTTTTCCTATCTTTGCCATTATTCAAATTAGATAAAGCGAAAATTACCATAAAAGATATCTGGATGTATTTCTTTAATAATTTAGGAACCATGGAAAAAATCGATCCGTCCGTGTACGAAAGAGCGGACGAAGGACTGCTCAAATTATTGGAGAAGGCCAAAGTGGCAGCCCTCTCCGAAGAAGAGTACGACCAATACGAAGCCAGCATGAAGGCGCTCGAGGACGAAATCGACATGGAGGAGCATGGATACAACCGTGGGTTGGAGATGGGATTAGAAGAAGGAAGGAAGCAAGGAATAAAACAGGGCATTGAACAGGGCATTGAACAGGGCATAAAAAAAGGCAGAATAGAAGGGTTGCAAGAAGGTTCCCACACACACGCCATCGAAGTAGCCAAACTGATGCTCCAACACAACAAACCAATAGAAGAAATAATTTTGTTCTCAGGCCTATCAAAAGAAGAAATCGAGGCGATTTAAAGGAACTTTTTTACGTTCAAAGCATTAGAAGATAGGTTACTATGAAGGATTCATTACAGTTATCAGGGGGGAATCCGTCTCCAAGATAGTTTGCGGAATTAAACAATAAAGCAATTCACCCGATGACCGTTGGGGAAGATATTGTGAGGGATAGACTTGAAAAAAACGAAACTCCAAGTCATAGGACGATTGTTCTCACGCTTACCCTTTTAGAACGGATACCCCACCGCGAAATGTATCGCGAAGTTATCCTTCAGCCGCGGATGCGTGATGACCCACTTGGAGGTGTTCTTGGCGTCGGACGACAGATTTTCGGGGTTGTAGATCTGCATGCCGGCATCGAGACGGAGGACAAGGAAACTGAGGTTCGGACGGATACCCAATCCCCATGAGAGTCCCATCTCCTTGTAGAAATCCGCAATGTTGAATTGTCCGTATGGCTGATTCTTATAGGCTTTGGCGGTCCAGATGTTACCCGCATCAACAAAAGTGGCGAACTCAAAGAATGAGGAGAGTTTCAGTCTATGCTCCACGTTGAAAATCATCTTCACGTCGCCCGTCCGCTGCAGAAAATCGGAACTGATGTCCGAATGGTAGCGTCCCGGTCCCAACGAACGGGTGCTCCAACCTCTCACCGTGTTCGGTCCGCCCGCAAAGAAACGTTGCTCATAAGGAAGGACGTCGGAGTTGAGGTATGGACACGCCAAACCGAACCCGGCATGGAGCACCAACTGGTTGTCGCGCTGGGTGACGAATATCTTGGAGACGTCGAACGTCCCTTTCACATATTGTGCGAAAGGAGTGTCGAAAATCATATACTTCTTCTCGCTCTCCCCCTCTTCGGAACCCTCCACACTCTTCTTTTCCACTTGCGCCGCAGAGCAGACTACGAAAGGCAACGTACCCGCCATATCGATTCCGCCACGCAACGTATAACCGTTCTCCGACCCTTTCCGCTTGCTGGTGTAGACGAACGAATAGGCTGTACGGGTGATGAACTGGTCCATATAGCTCTCCTTCAGCAGAGCGTTTTTCCCTCGGTCCAAATAGGCTTCGAACCAATCTGACATGTCGCGCGTGATGACGTAGTTGATGTTATAGAGGTCGAACGTGTGCGACATCCTTTGTCGGTGGCTCTTCCAAGCATAGCCCCAATCGAGCGCCAAGACACGGCGGTTATACTCCGGACGGTTCTGCCAATTGATACTGGCGGAAAAATTGGTGGAAGACCCCACCTGCTTACGGTACTTCTCGGGCAAAATGGCGAAGATGATACGAGGATAGGACAAGGAGAGCTCCGCCCCATATTCGTAGAAATTGTTAGAGACTAATGTCACATCCTTATTGCTGCCGCTGATGTGCTCATAGGCTCCGTTCAACTTGATGCGGAAGGTTTCGGAACCCTTAAACAGGTTCTTGTTGGAGAAGGAGATGTAACTTGCCACACCCAAGTCACCCGCATTGTTCGTACCGTCTACTCCGAATTGGAAATAATAGATGTTGGCGGGGGAGAGATTGACATGCACGTCCAGCATGGAAGTGTCCTCCGGCACAGGCGTGAAAGAGATGTTCACCTGATCCACCGCACTGAGCGCACTGAGAGAGGAATAGGTCTTCTCCAGTAATAAATCGCTATAGAAACGACCCGGACGGATAAAATTATTATAGTAGATGATAGAAGGACGGATGAAGGTCTCCTCGCCCTTCACCACCTTGATTTTATTATACTCCACCGTATCAGGTCCCGTACTATACGAATTGTTGAAGATGACGTCATGGATGCGGAAACGCTGCAAAGAGGGATCCCTCCCCGTCAAGGTGTCCACCTTTTTCGTCGGACGATATTTCAGCGAGACATCCACCAGATGACCGCCTACGGCTGTATCCGCCAAGAAATAGAAATTATCCTTGTTGAGGAAATAAAAGCCCTGATTGCGCACATTAGAAGTGATTTCCTCCGTGGCTGCATCCAACGTGGCTGCATCGAAAGGCTCATCCTCCTTGAACTCAATGGAACGATGAATCCGTTTGTAATCAACAATGCCGTGGAGCTGGTCAGCGTCTATGTCGTTTTTAGCGTCACGAATCGTATAACGCTCTTTGGTCCTAAAGCAATAGGAGACCGAAGCCTTCTTCCCCTTCTTTTCGAGGCAATGCCCCACCTCCGCGTTCAAGTAGCCGAGATTGTTCAACTCCTTGCGGATCTGCGTTTCGGTCTTCGCCGTCTGCTCCTCGTCGTAGAGCACCGGCGCGCTACCCATCTTGCGCAAGATACGGTTCACGAACTTGCTCGAATCCCTACCCGAAAGCGAATAGAGATGCAAGCCCACCGACGAATTAGGCTTCTGGCGCACATAAGTCATAAATTGACCCGTGTAGATATTATTATCCAACGAATTGATCTCCACATCATCCAAAAGATATTCGCCCTCAGGCACATACTTTGTCGAGGCGCATGACGCTAAAAGGAGCGTCACACATAAGCAAAGAAATATCCTACTCCTTCTCATCGTCCACCTCCTTTTTCTTCTTGGCAGTCGTATCGCGCGGCGCCAACAGATTATTACCCTTCTCGTCCCTAGCGAAAGGAAGGATGCCTCGGAAGGTTTTCGCCTCCTTCACGAAGACGACACCCACACCCTGCGTGTTATTGGACGTATGATAGAAATCATTATTCGTATGGTTATATGCCTTGACTCTCACCACCTTCTTCTTCCCCAACAGATACTCCGCATCGAAGTCGCCCAAGAAAGAGGAGCCATTATCCGCCTCCGCACCCTGTTTCTGGTAACCCAAGTTCGTGCTGAGCAACAATCTGTCGTTAAAGAGTTTCGTGGAGACGGAGACATTCATCTCCACATCAGAAAAATCCTCTTGTGAAGAACCGAAATCGGCGCCAATCGAAACTTTGTCGCCCAAAACAGACGAAAGTGCGTTGTTCAGAGCGGCGGAGAGTGACGAGGAGGCCAACGAGGTGAGCACATCGCCTTGCGCCTGTTCGGACGGCGCATAGAACATGCCCAAACCGATCAGATAGGCGAATTCGCGGATGCGTATGTCGTCCGTCGAGACGATGCTGTTGAAGTTCTGTCTCACATTATCGTCCGCCTTAGGCAACGTAATGTCATACGTGAGGTTCATCTCGGAGAGCGAACCCGAAGCATGCGCGTTGCAACGGACGGGCTGACGGGTGGAGCCCAAGCCCATATTGGAGAAAGTGTTGCTAAGAGTGGCAAGGTCGGCAGTCAAATCATACGAGGCGGTAGCGTCAAACTTCAGCTTCATCGGATCACCGTTGAAATCCACATAAGCGCCCTCCTGGATGGAGAACTTCTTGGCAGGGATTTCAGACAATTTAATCTTCACATATCCGCTCTTCACCGTGTAACGATTATAGAGCGAAGCCACACCCTCCTTATAGATGACGCGCAAATTTCCACTACCGTTAATCATAGCGCCATCCGCCACATTCACATAGAAGGAGGCTTGGTCGGTCAACCCCACGGAGATGTCCGCATCCACATCAAACGGAATCTCCGCCGGCTTATCCGCGACAGTATCCTTCACCTTCTCGCTCTCGGGCGTCACATAGACGATGTTGTCGTAAGACTGCACCTCCGTGACCGTCTCCGGCAAAACAATATTCAACGAAGTCTTATCACCGTTGCTGAACTCTCCCCGCACATTCAAACGAGTATCGGAGCCCTTCAACGTCAAGTCTTTAGCGTTCGCGTAAAAGACGCCATAAACCATGTTAGACTTATCCTTAGGATTATTCAGCAATAAGAACTTATGCATATTAATCGCCAAATCATACTTAAACGATTCAAAGCGTTCATGGGTGATCTTACCATCCAGCGTCAGCTTCTGTCCGTTATCATCCCTCATGGTGAAATGATCCAGACTTAACTGTTTTTTATTGAACTTAATACTATCGGAAATGGAATAGCCCACGCCCGTATAATTAATCCGCGCGTGCGAATCCTTCAGATAGAGGTAGCCGCTCAGGTCCGCATTAGAGAGTTGACCCTCCGCCAAGATATCGGCTCCCAAGTAACCCTTGAAATCGCTCACATAATCCGAGACGAAAGGAACCAAAGTCTCCAAGCGGATGGAGTCCAAGGTCACAACCATCTTCACCATATCCTCCGCAGGCTTCACCACCCCATGGATGTAAGCCAATTTCCTGCCATCGTTGGTCAAGGTGATGCGCGACAAGATTCCCTTGCGCTCGTTGTTCCACCTCATATCAGCAGTCAAATCGCCTATGCGGATATCCTCATAAAAAATACTATCCAACCGTAAATCGCTTGTCCGTAAACGCATCTTCTCGCCCGTCAAAGCGTTAGCCATGAGATCTCCGTCCAACACACATCGTATAGGAAGACGCTTACGAAGGAAAGCGGAAAGAATCGGAGCCACCTGCACATGATCGAAACGTATGTTCAACGTATCGCTCAATTCGTCCGAAACGACGCCCCTCACATCCATCAAACGCTCGTCGCCCAAAGAGATACCCATGTTGTCCACAAGAATTTTCGATCCTTTCTGACGCACCTCAGCAGGAGCAAAACCGAACCGATTACCCATCAGAATCCAATCGGACTGCTTCGTGGACAAATTCATATCCACACCACCCGACACGTTTCTATCGCTGAAGACCGAAAACGGAAGCGTTCCCTTCATAAGAGAGGTATCGGGAGTCGTGGCGAGCGACAAGCCTCCATCCATCCTATTGCCAGCGATGGAAGAGCGCAAAACCACATCGAGCAGTTCTGTGTTACCCGCAGCTGAATCCGCCACAAGGTCCGCATCCACCTTCATTCTTTCTCCGTCCGCAACCAAGCGCAAAGAGACGTCACGCAGAGAGTTTCCCCCCATCGAGAAGGAAGGAACCGACACATTGAGACTCATAGCGCTATCCGCCACAGAGAGGGAACCCTTCAACGAGGCCCCGTTCCGAAGGGCAAAGTCCATTCCGGCAAAACGCAACAAATCCGCCACATCCTTCACATCGACACGGAAGGAAAAACGGTCGCTCAACACACTATCCGCCTTAGGCATATCAGCCAACAAATCAGGCCAATAGGCACGCGCCACCTCCAATGCGGCAGGATAGAGTTCCGCAAAGTCATAAACACCCTCCATCTCGGCGTCCAATACGGGCGACGAAAAGGTAAGTCGACGAGCCCCATCACCCAAAGCTTCATGCGACGCGACGCAAGGCTTACTCCATTTGATACGGGCGGAATCATTACGGAAATAGAGACTGTCTATCAACACCTTACCTATCATTTCATTGAGGTTTGTCACCCCGCCCGACAGGGAGATGTCTATCATCGCATTGCCCAAAGAATCGGACAAATGGGTAGCCTTGGGAGAAAAGTCGCGCACCGCCGCCGCAAACGACATACGGGGAGAGGCGTCGGACAAAGCCGCCATATCCACACTCACGGTACCATCCAGATGAGGATCATGGATTTCGACGCTCGAAGAGAGCGAATCCGATGAGAAGTAACGGGCGACAAGAGACAATGTATCGTAGCGATAATGTTTGTAAGAGAAACCAGGCAGATTAGCCTTCAACGAGGCATTCGGTTTACTCTTCATCTCCCAATCCACATCCAAATCAGCGGTCATTGTAAGATACTCGAAATCAGATGATTTTAAAATCGAATCCAGCGCCACATGATCGAAAAGGAAGGAGAGGTCGCAACCCATATACTCCGCGCGGTTCTTATAGACAATTCCGCCATCAGCCGAAATCTTCCCCACTGGCGTGGCGAAACCACACGACAACAAGCCCTGAGGCAACGAGCCCTTAAACTCGAGAGAGGCATCCAAAGGGAAGTAATCCGTGACGGAAGAAAGTCCTTCTAAGCCCAACATATCAGAGAGACGGGAGAATCCATTTTTTGTCACAACCAATTGTTTGAGCTTTAAATCGTAGGCGGAAGAATCCCAAACCATGCAATCATCCATCCGCACGAGCGGCGCCTCCAGCCTCAACACGGCAGGGTATTCAATCGAGAGATCATGCGCCACAATAGCGGGGAACTTGCCCGCCGCATCGACCGAAACGGACAAGGAATCACGCATATCGGCGAACATCGGCACAAAACAGCGCACATCCGCCAACGAGAAGGAGTCCGAACGCAAAGAGAGATTGTAGGACAAACTATCCAAAGAACACTCTGCACGCAAATCGAGACGGCTCTTCGGCAAAGACAAGGAGAGTTCAGGAAGAGACAGTTTATCATCCTCCAGCGAGACCTCGGCGGAGAGACCCGTCACTCGAAGTCCGCAATGCTCATCAAAAGCGAAATCCTCCAACTCAGCGGAGATCATCCCTTTAGGAGAGAGCTTAAACGAAGCCTCCATCCGCAAGTTAGACAAAGAGAGATGCGAGGCATTGAACGTGTCTGGCGTCTCCGGAGCGGAGAGCACATCATAAGTCACCCAACCATTTTGCAAGACAATACTACGGATGGTCAGACCGAATGAAGAGGTCGTGTCCTTTTCAGGCTCCTCCTCTCCAGACGCGAAAGCGTCGATGATGAACTGGAAATTGAAAAAGGCGGAATCAGAAGACTTGTCGACATGAGCGACAAAGTCATCCAACTCCACCTTCCTTATCTTCAGATTGTCAAGATGAAGAAACGCATGCGGATTCACGTTCGCCTTCAACTTTCCGGCAAACAATAGCGTGTCACCCTTCAAATCCTCCACATAAAGATTCTCGATGAAGATACCATTGAAGAGGTCGAATCCGACATATCCGATGGAGAGCTCAGTCTTAGTTTTTTCCTTCAGCCAGCCCTCACCCTTCGAAAGCAAACTCCGCTGCACGGCAGGTATGCTAAGCAAGATCACTACCAAAATGTTTAAAATTAGAATGATCCCGACAATTAGCAACAATATGCGGAGAGCCCTCTTCACCTATTTCTTCTCAAAATTACTTCTTGTAACCACAAGGTCAAACCATCCGTCACAATGATCGCCATAGTTCCTATGCGAAAGACTGTCCTTGTGTTTATAATCCTCATCGAACGAATCAACACCTTCATATCTAAAGTCGAACTCACCCGAAAGGAATACCGAATTCCTCTCGCCATCCAAACCGATCAGTTTGGAGCGGTTAAACTTCAACCAGCCGGAAGTGGCATTCAGCGTGTCAATTCTGAAATCCTTTTTCCACTCAATCAGACAACTATCTTTCAACCACACCTCCATAGAATCCAATAGAACCAAATCGGAGAACTTATCCAACTTCATGGTATCCAAAGGAATAGTAAACGATAGGGTTCGTCTTTCCCACTTACTATCCCACTCCTTATGCGTCTTGATATCGCCATACAACGAAAGGCACAATTTCCCGTCAGAGACAACCACACTGGATGGACTGGCGGCATGACCGTCCGTGAAAGATTCGCCACCGATTCTCACATCGAAACGATCCGAACCACGCTCCGTCTTCTCCGGACGATAGTCATCATCGTCAGGACCGCAAGCAACCGGCAAGACGAGCAAAGAAAGCAATAAAAGTTTATGTAATGTTTTCATAGACAATATCTTAAAATTAAAAATCTTCAGTAGGCATCTCATTTTCAGTCTGCACATCCGTGCTATAAGAAGTCTCGACCGTCTCAGTTTCCGCAGCAGAACCGATAGGGAATTGAATGGCGAGCTTAATGCCGGCGTTCACCCTTATCTCATCCTCCTCGATAAAGGAAATAGGCGAACCCGCCGCCTGAATTTGAGGGAAGACGAATTCCCCGTTCACATAGAAATGGTTGCACCACACACGCACACCACCCGCAGCGGAAGCCACAATGTGAAAATTATCAGGTTTACCCATACTGCTCTTCACCTTATCCTCATACCTACGTTCCATCTGCTCGTTCCAGATGTTCACGCTATTGTTGCTGGAGACCAAGAAGTCGAAACCACCGTCCAATCTCAAATAAGGACGCACCCTACAAGTAACAGGCGCGAAAAAGAAACGCAAAGAAAGCGGAACGCCCAAATAATAGTTACGCTGCCCCAATGTGTTGATAGTAATGTAATCACAAGTGGTAGCGGTCTCATTCACCAACCAATAGAGATCTTCACGTCCTCTATCCATCAAAGCCAATTGATTGGTCAGACGGACACCCGTCCCCAAAGAGAAAGACTCGTTAGAGAAAAGAAATTCGGCAGTAAAATCCAAATGCCAAGACGTGTAGTCGGCATATAACTCATCGGCATTCCTACTCATGAGGTTCGCCAATTTCACCTCCCTCATATCGAAGATAGAAGCACCGAATCCAACACCGAAATTAACATTGGCGGGGGTGGAATAGGTCACCTCTTCCTCCGCATAAGCGAAAGAGCAAAGCATTGCCAGCAAAGCGGTAACAATCGAAATTTTTTTCATGTGATAATAAATTATATTAATAAACTATACCCTTACCTTCAAAGAAAGCGGATCGATCTCCACCTTAATCTCCTTGCCCATCATCAACGGGTCACCATCGATATGGAACTCACCGTCCGACTCACGGGAAAGGGTTACCTCCTTAGTCGTCAAACTAGTCACATAACGGCTTTTGTCAAACGTCTTACGGAAGAGACGGAACGCCAAACCGAAGCATAAGTAGACCGGGAAAGGATGCAAAATGGTGATATCCAAGAGTCCGTCACGCGTGCTGGCGTGAGGAGCGATATAAGCCATATTTCCCCATTGCGCCGCATTGGCGAATGTGACCAGGAAAGCCCTCTTTTTCAATGTGAAAGAGGGAGCAGTCAATGTATATTCCGCAGGTTTATATTTCAGATATTCACGAAGGATGACCTTCAAGTATGTGAAGAAGCCGCGTTTTCCCTCCGCCGTGAAAGCGTGGCTGACATGAGCGTCGAAACCCGTACCGCACGTGCAGAAGAAACGTTTCCCATTAGCCAATCCGCTATCTATCAGATGTTCCGTCCCCTTGTAAATCTGAGACACTGCCGTCTTAGGATCCATGGAATAGCCCAAGTGGCGCGCCAAGCCATTACCAGAGCCGTAAGGCACAATGGCGAAAGCGGTATCGGTATGCACAAGTGCGGAAGCCACCTCATTCATCGTTCCATCGCCTCCACAAGCGACCACCACATCATATTTCTCATCAGAAAATTGTTTTGCCAACTCACTACCATGTCCGGCATGCTGCGTTTCCACTATAACCGTCTCCCAACCCTCAACAAAGGTATCTTGGATAAACTTAGGCAACTCTTTCTTGTCACTTGTCCCTGAAATAGGATTAATGATAAAAGCAATTCTTTTTAACATAATTACAAGTTATTAGTATTGCAAAGTAACAAAAATATTTACGATATTTGTAAAGCCTGTTTAAAATAATATTATCGATTCTATGAAAGAAGACTTGTTGCAGTATGCATGGCAGTTCCGCCTCTATGACGAACGCCAACTAACCACCGTAGACGGGGAGCCCGTCACCATCATCAATGTGGGAGAATTGAACCGGGACGCGGGACCCGACTTCTTCAACGTGAAAATAAAAATCGGAACGACCATATGGGCGGGTAACGTGGAGATACATCTCAACGCCTCCGACTGGCACAAACACGGACATGATAGCGACACCCATTACAACTCGGTCATCCTACACGTCGTAGGGAACTCCGACACCCGCATCGCGCGTCCGAACGGAGACCTAATCCCCCAATTGGAGCTAAAGATTAACGAGTCCACCTTATCGAAATACGAAGAGTTCAGGAAACCTAACCTGTGGATTCATTGCGAGAAATATTGGGAGACGCTCACCCCCGAATTCCTTTCGCTACAAATCTGCAGAATGCTTCATCTGCGTCTCACCCGCAAGGCTGCGGAAATATTCACCTTGTTGGAGCAAAGCAAAAACAACTGGTCTGAAGTACTCTACCGCACACTAGCCAAAAGCTTCGGCATGCACACCAACGCCATGCCTTTCGAGAAACTCGCCCAATCGGTGCCCATTCCCTGTCTGGCGAAACACAAAGACCACACCGAGCAAATCGAGGCGCTCTTCTTCGGACAAGCGGGATTGCTGGGAAATCCGCCCGTAGACGACTATGAAACGCTCTTGGTCAAGGAATACCAATTGCTCCGAAAGAAATTCCAACTGACCCCCATAGACCTTTCTCTCTGGAAATTCGCCAGGATGCGCCCTAACAACTCACCCTACATCAGAATCGCACAGTTCGCCTCGCTCGTCAGACATTCCAACAATCTGTTTTCCAAAATCATAGAGGAACCATCCTTAGAGAAAATACGTCCTCTACTCATTACGGAAGTCTCCGAATACTGGCGGAGCCACTCCAAATTCGGAGCACCCACCCCTCACTCATCACAAAAGATGTCGGGTTCCTCATTGGACCTTCTCATCATCAACGCGGTCGTTCCCATCCTCTACGCCTGCTCGGTACGGAAAGAGGACGAACGGCTGCAGGAGCGAGCAATTGAACTACTGGAGCGAATCGGAGCGGAAAAGAACAAGACCATCATAGCGTGGAAAGAATTCGGTGTGGAAGCCGGAAACGCTTTCCAAAGCCAAGCGCTCATGGAACTGAAGACACAATATTGCGACCAACGGAAATGCCTACAATGTTGTATCGGGCACACCTTGCTGGCTAAAAAATAAATCGTAAATTCGCGCATAACATTCAGGTGAGTGATGTGAAAATTCACCGTTTGAAAATAGAATTATAATGGAATTTACTATCATCGCCGCCGTAGCGGACAACCTCGCAATAGGGAAAGACAACCAACTGATCTGGCATCTTTCCGGAGATATGAAGCACTTCAAGTTCCTCACCACCGGCCATACCGTCCTGATGGGAAAAAACACATACCTCTCCATCGGACGTCCTCTCCCTAACCGTCGCAACATCATCCTCTCCCGTACCATGAAGGCGGAAGAGGCACCAGGTTGTGAAATCGTCAGAGACCTTTCCGACCTTGAAAAGGACCCGACGCTGAAGGATGAGGAGATATTCGTCATGGGCGGTGGACAAATCTACCATCTGACCATGCCTATGGCGCAGAAACTTTGCCTGACGTTTGTCCACACCACGCCAGACGCCGACACCTTCTTTCCGACCATTTCAGACTCCGAATGGCAAGAGTATTCCCGCGAAAGTTTCAAAGCTGACGAAAAAAACGACCACGACTACGAGTTCGTTAATTTCCTAAGAAAAAAATAACAAACGAATCATTAGCACAAACGAGCGACACGCCACTCAGACGCATCAGCAGGTGAATTCTTCCCCGAAAAAATGCCCGGGTAAGTGAGGGACCAATAATGATCGGAAGAGCTCCCCGTGGAAGGGAAAGTCATAGTCAAATAAGATGCGAGAGAAATCCCGCCGATAAACTTAGGTTCGAAAGGCAAAATAATGCCCTCCACAAAGGTGGTCGCAGGTGTTTCAGAGCCATCCAAAGAGGAGAGCGAAACTTCCCCGGTTCGGTCATCCACGTTCACGACAGCGTCATGTAACCATTCCGAAGAGGAAAGGTAAATCCGACGGGAGAAATAACCTCTAACCATCTCTACGGCGCCGGAACTACGGGCGTTTCCGGAAGCCCAATTCCTTTCTTAGCCTCTTCGGCGGAAAGCGGGACCAAAGAATCCTCCATCGCCCTGAAAATCGTCAAAAGGGAATCATAAATCTGCTCATACACATCGAGATGAGAAGAGTACCAAACAACAGATGAATCAAAATCCGCCTCCGTATAATGATATTTCTCCAATATCTGATTGTAATAATAACTCGGCTTCTCATCTTTTGGAACGCCACATAATCCGATTGCCCCTTGCATCAAATATTGATCACGCAGAATATTTACCATATCGTTCTCCGGAATAATGGGACGGCTGGGATCCGGCGAACAAGCCGACACCAACATAAAGAACAGAAACAAAAACTTACTGAACCGTTTCATCTTTCACCTCCTCAACCTTTGTTTTGTTATTATCCTTGTCACTCTCTTCTGATAGATATTTCCTATAAAAGATGATGATGACAAATACACTGATTGTAATCGCGGAATCCGCCAAATTGAAAATCGGCGAAAAAAACGTGGCGGAATTACCACCCACGAAAGGCAACCACTCAGGCCATGTGAAAGAGAAAAGAGGAAACTGCAACATGTCCACCACCTTGCCATAGAATAGAGGCGCATAACCGCCACCTTCCGGCAAAAAATCAGCCACACGCCCCACACTGGAATTGAAGCAACGACCATAAAAAACGCAATCGATGATGTTGCCCGCCGCTCCTGCGATAATCGCCGCAATGCTGTAGACATACCCTTTCGTGACACCCTTCTTAATCAGGTAACGGAGGTAATAGCACAAAGCTCCGACCGCCAAGATACGCATAATGGTAAGGAATATCTTATTCGAGAAGATCTCCATACCAAAAGCTATGCCATTATTCTCCACGAAACGGATATAAAACCAATTCGTCACCTCCACACTCTCACCCAAGTAAAAGTGCGTCTTCACATAGAACTTCACAATCTGATCGACCAATAAAATGCCTAAAATCAGAGCGGAAGAATAAATCCACAATTTTTTCTGTTCCGGTTGCACTGCACATAAAAAAAACGATTCGATGCCCTTATTCAAGACACCGAACCGTGATTCCACAAATTATTATTTCACGCCGCTGTTCTTCGCGTCTATGCACAAAGTAGCATGAGGTACGGCGCGCAATCTCTCTTTCGGTATCAACTTGCCGGTCTCGCGGCAAATTCCATAAGTTTTGTTCTCGATGCGCACCAAAGCCGCCTGAAGGTGTTGGATGAATTTCATCTGTCTTTGCGCCAGACGACCAGCCTCTTCCTTTGACATCGTTTCCGCGCCTTCTTCCAAAACTTTATATGTCGGAGATGTGTCACTCACATCGTTTCCGTCCATGTTAGCCAAACTATTCTTCAACAACTCATAATCACGTTGGGCTGCAGCTAATTTCTCAAGTATAAGTTCCTTGAACTCTGCAAGTTCAGCATCTGAATAACGTGTTTTTTCTGCCATAGTCCATCAGATTTAAAAGTGAAACTTCATGATTTCGTTTGCGAAAATAGGTAAATGAAAGGGGATATGCAAACCTTTTCACACATGAATTATCAACAATAATAAAAACTTGACGGAATTTTTCATGGTTCCGTCAACGGAATATCTCATGCAAAACGGGAAGCGTCTTCAACTCCCCAAACCCCTGCAAATGAATGGTGTAGTACTCGACAATCCGATCCAACAAATCATTCCGCTCCTTCGAGGAAAAACGGTAGCAAAAAAGGTTCCTGTAATTCATTCTGCACAACGAACGCAGAAATTGGGCGTCATCATCCTTCACAAACTGCGTGTGGGAAGGACGCTGGTAGGTATACTCGGCTTGGCGCATGTCGAAAAAACCGGCGTCGGCCAAGTCGCAGACATTCGGACCGAATCCGAGGAACGACGCCAAACGCACCAAAAAGGCGATGTGGAAATTGCAGACACCATGCTCCATAGCGTCCAAACGAAGGACAGACTCTGTCAGAAAATCAAACAAAAGCTCGTCTCGCTCATTCGTCCGCAACGAATTGGAAAGCACCTCGGAGAGGAAAAACAGAATGCTGCTTTTGTAAGGGTCGAACAAAGCGTTGTTCAGCGGACGGATAGATTTCATCTCCTTAATCACATTCAGATCCCTGCCGTTCCGCACGTCTGAATCGATCTGGACCAACGACAAAGGCTGCAAAAGCGGCGAGATACCCTTTTTCTTGCCGCTTCCGTACAAAAGGAAGGTCGCCCTGCCCAGCTCCCTCGTGTAGAGCGTCAGCATCGTGGCGTTGTCCCTGTATTTCCGATGGGCGATGACAATAGCGTCACTCTTCACATACATATCAGCCCCCGATCTTTTTGCGGGTTCTATAATTCGGTTTCAAAAAGATTGAAAAGATTATTTCGCCCGTTGGGTTATAAATTAACGTTAAACAGTAAATCGAATGGAAGTCACCATTATTGAATTGCCGTGATATGGAAACAGAATTGTCCGTTCTCCTTGATAACCAAGAATTTATTCTCGTTTCTCATCTCGCTGACCGTCTTCGTGAGTATATTCTGTATATGGCGGTAGCTATAGGCTCGCCCGTTCGAATTGCGGAGGAACTCCCAATAGGAGATGTCGAACGAAGCGCCGAACATGTGGCTCGTGGTATCGCGCGTGGCGTTCCTGTTTCCTCTCCGCAGACGAGTCTGGCTCTCCTCCGTGCGCAGACAAGATGTGATGTACAACGAATATGGAGGCTGTTTCTTCTCCTTCAGTTTCTTTTGGAAACGTTCGCTCAACTCATTCAACACGCGGAAAGCCTCAGGCGTGAGGTAAGGATAAGAATATTTGGCGCTCTTCTTCCGATAGAACGTTGAATCCGGGATGTAGACAATCACGCCGCACTCCACCAAAGAATCCCTCTCCGCCAAGAAATCCGCATTCTTCCTATAGCCTTCAAGACCCATCTCCTTCCCTGCCGCGATATGCAGCTTATTAGGGTCGCGGAGGAATCGGCTACGCTTCAACGTATGTATTTTGCTCCACACCTTCCTCACAGGAAGTCTCTTCCCGGGTTCGAGCAGCGTCTGGTCCACCTCCAACTCTTCATCGTTCCTCACCTCATCAGACGAGAAAAAGAAGTCGCACCCTCCCAAAAAGAAGAGGCAAAGCAACAAGGACAATATGTGACGAAAAATAGACATTACGCTTACTCTTTCCTAAACATTTTAGCCTGATAGCAGGCGATCAACTCACCCGCCTCGTTACGGATCTCGGCCGTATAGATGGCGATGGTCCGCTTCAGGGAAACCTCTTTCGCCTCCACCGTGAGGACGCCCGTAGAGACCGCCTTGATATAGTCGATGTGACCGTCCAACGAGACGGCCGTTTTCCCTCTCGAATTCGCCGCCGCGGCCACCACATAGTCCGCCAGCGTGTAGAGAGCGCCGCCTTGCACCGTTCCGACTCCGTTCAGATGGAAATCCTTAACCACCATTCTGCCGACGGCATGGCCATCGCCAGCCTCCAGCAACTCCACTCCGATATATTGTACGAATTTATCGTTTTTCAATGCGGCCAAAGCCCCAACCATATCTTCCATAAAGAATATTTTAAATAACTATGAAGGTGAATCACTAAAACCCACCGATAACAAACCGACGCCGCCCCCGAACTATTGGATCTTCTTCGAGTAACAACGACGACGGATATACGGTTCCTTGCTGTAATTGCGCCAAATGCGCACCGCGTTCACATTGCTTTCGAGCTGCGGGTTGGTGATGGCGTATTTGATACCGTTATCGATATACGCCTGCGTCAGTTTCGTGTAATAAAGCGCATGGATGCCTCGGTTCTGCCACTCCGGCAAGACCCCGTTCAGATAGAGGTCGATGGTCTCCCGCTTCTTCATCGCCTTCAGAATATGGGCGAAACCGAGCGGCAACAACTTACCGTTCGCCTTTTGGAAAGCCTCGGAGAGCGACGGCATGCTCACGCCGAAACCGACCACCTCATCATGCTCGTCCAGCACGAAGCAGACGAATTTAGGATTGATGAAGGTGAAATAAGTATTGATCAGCAAATCGATCTCCTTGTCGGAGAGCGTCGCGTAACCATACAAATTTTCGAAAGCCTTATTCAATGTATGGAACATAGACTTGCCGTACTTCAGCAAATCCTTCTTCTTATCGAAGATGACCGCCCTCACGTTGTAGCGCTGCGCGATCGCCTCGCTGACGCTCTTCACCTTCTCGGGCACCTCCGTGACATTGATCTGATATTGCAGCCAATCCTCATCCTTGTTAAAGCCCAATTGCTCCAACATGGTAGGATAATAAGGGAAATTATAGATGTTGGCGATGGTCGGAAGCTTGTCGAATCCGTCCACTAAAAGTCCCTCCTTGTCCATATCGTTGAATCCCAAAGGACCTTGGATCACGCTCATCCCGCGCTCACGACCCCACTCGACCACCTGATCGATCAAAGCCTTGAGCACCTCGATGTCCTCGACGAAATCGAGCCAACCGAAGCGGACCTTTCCGCCCCACTTGTCGTTCGCGACACGGTTGATGATGCCAGCCACCCTGCCAACCACTTCACCATCCTTGTAGGCGAGCCAATACTCCGCCTCACAATGGTCGAAAGCAGGGTTCTTGTCCTTGCTCAGGACATTCATTTCATCGAACTCCAACGGCGCTACCCAATAGGCGTTTCCCTTGTATAATCTCTTCGGGAAACGTATAAACGTCTTCAGGTCACCTTTCGTCTCGACTCTTTTGATTTGTATATTTGCCATACACTATTTCCCTTCGTAGGCGCGAATTTACGTTTTTTTTATTTTTTATGGACAAAATAGAACGACATTTCACGTTTTGTTTCCTATCGACACCCCATATTCCCATCACTATCCGCCTTATATATATTTATGATTCGCAATCCGGTTTACTATTTTTTATTCTAATTCATACCTATTTTATAATTAATGGGTTACAAAAATTTTTTTTACATATCGACGGAAATCCGACGTGAATTAGGGAACGTGAATTTCGCCTTGGATATTATTAGAAAAAAAAAGCGCTATGATTTTTTTTATCAGTGATAATGAGTATATTTGCACTCCGAAAAATTAAAGATAAAGTTGTTATTATAAACAAAGTATTTTGAGATGACAAAAGCAGATATCGTTAACGAAATTTCAAGGACAACCGGAATTGAGAGAGAGGATGTATTGAAAGTGGTTGAGTCTTTCATGAAAGAAGTAAAGAAATCATTGTCCAAGAGTGAAGATGTTTATTTAAGAGGCTTCGGTTCTTTCATCGTAAAGGCTAGAGCAGAGAAAACAGCACGTAACATTTCAAAGAAGACATCAATCATCATTCCTGCGCACAACATTCCAGCATTTAAGCCTGCAAAGACTTTCATGGGCGAGGTTAAGAAGACCGCAGTGAAGGATGCGAAAAAGAAATAATCAATTTTATTAGTTAACTTAAATTTTAACAATCATGCCAAGCGGAAAGAAGAGAAAGAGACATAAAATGTCTACTCACAAACGCAAAAAGAGACTGAAGAAGAATCGTCATAAGAAGAAATAACAGTCTTAGTTGCGAAAAAAAAGACGAAAGAACAAACTTAAGCACAAAACTTGGGTTTGTTCTTTTTATGTTTAAAAATTTATTATCATGAATAGCGAATTAGTTATTGACGTTCAAGCATCGGAAATATCCATCGCCCAACTAGACGACAAGAAGCTGGTTGAGGTGAACAAGGATAAGCGCGACAGCAGATTCTCCGTCGGCGACATTTACCTCGCCAAGGTGAAGAAGCTGATGCCGGGACTCAATGCGGCATTCGTTGACGTGGGTTACGAGAAAGGCGCCTTCCTACACTACCAAGACCTTGGTCCTCACTTCCTGACACTGAACTCGTTCATGAAGGATGCTATGAGCGGAAAGAAGAAAGGTCTCTCCCTCTCCCGTTACCAAATCCAAAAGGAGATCCAGAAAGGCGGACAAATCACCGACCTGCTCACCCAAGGGCAAGAGGTGCTCGTGCAAATCGCCAAAGAACCGATCTCCACGAAAGGTCCGAGGTTGACGGCGGAAATCTCCATCGCCGGACGTTTCCTTGTCTTGATTCCGGGCGCCGACAAAGTGTTCGTCTCCCAAAAAATCAAATCGAACGAGGAACGCAACCGTATCAAACAGCTGGTCAGAAGCGTGAAACCTAAAAACTTCGGCGTCATCGTGCGTACCGTGGCGGAAGGGAAGACCGTGGAAGACGTGAACGCTGAGATGCAGACGCTCGTGAAACGCTGGGAAGACAGCATCGCAAAAATCAGCAAAGAGGGCAAACTGCCTAAACTGATCTACGAGGAACTGGGACGCACCGTCTCCATCCTCCGCGACATCTTCAACCCTTCGTTCGAAAGCATCCACGTGAATGACCGTGGCGTCTACAATGAAGTGCTCGAATACGTGAGCGAAATCGCCCCTGAGAAAAAGGACATCGTCAAACTCTATACGGGCGACACTCCTATCTTCGACCATTTCGCGGTCACCAAACAGCTGAAGTCACTCTTCGGAAGAATCGTCTCCTTCAAGAACGGAGCGTACCTCATCATCGAAAAGACCGAAGCGATGCACGTCGTGGACGTCAACAGCGGCAACAAATCGAAAGCCGGGAACGACCAAGAGGCGAACGCCATCGAGGTGAACCTCGCCGCGGCCGACGAGCTGGCTAGACAGTTGAGACTCCGTGATCTGGGCGGAATCATCGTCGTCGACTTCATCGACATGACAAAGGTTGAAAACCGCCAAGCGCTCTACGACAGAATGAAGGCGAACATGCAAAACGACCGCGCAAGACACAACATCTTGCAACTCAGCAAGTTCGGTCTGATGCAAATCACACGTCAACGCGTGCGTCCTGAGATGCACATCGACACGGAGGAGGTTTGTCCTACGTGTATGGGCAAAGGTGTTGCCCAACCATCCATCTTATTCGTCGACACATTGGAGAGTAAGATAGATTACTTAGTGAATACCTTGCATATCAAGGAATTCAAACTTTATGTCCACCCTTACGTGGCGGCTTACATCAACAAAGGTTTCCCATTCTGCACGCTGAAGTGGAAATGGAGTCGTAAATACCATTGTTCGTTTAAGTTGGTAGAGTCACAAAACTTCCCGTTCCTTCAATATAAATTCTATGATGAAAAAGGCAACGAGGTGGACCTCACAGAGGAGTCTGAAACGATGCGAGAGATCGAGGACGACGAGGATTGATCCCTATCCCCCATCGCAGCTCTTACAAAACATCGGGCGGTGCAACCAAATGGTTCACCGCCCGTTTTTATAGTCATCATACCTCCATTTGCACATTACAATAATTCTCCCTAACTTGCGGGAAATAATACTTTAAAACTAAAAGAATTATAACAAAAGAGACGAATTATATTTAACATATTATAAACTAAAGCATTAGCTATTATTCTTGTCCAAATCAAAAGCCTGCAAACTGATGATTTAGAATTATCGGATAAACGCTAATCCACGGGAAGCTATGCGCTCTCGTATCCTACCATCGAGTTAATGCTCACGCCTTTTAGGTGTGGGCTAATCTAGGTAGGATGCGGGGTTCTTGCAGGCTCCCCGTGGACAAGATAGAAAGGCTCGCACCTTTCTTTTAGCCGATAGTGAAGATTGATAGTGTGATGTGAATAACGCTATTGATCTATGGCAGGAAATAAAAACCTTCATGCGGCGAACAAGGCCAAACAGGATGAGTTCTACACCCAATTGAGCGATATTGAGAACGAGCTAAAACACTATCGCAAACACTTTCAAGGGAAAACTGTATTCTGTAATTGTGACGACCCTTACGAAAGCAATTTCTTCAAGTATTTTGCGATGAACTTCAACCAGTTGGGTTTAAAGAAACTGATAGCGACCTGCTACGACGGATCGCCAGTGGCAAGCAGACAACTTAGCTTGTTTGAGTTTAAAGACGAACAGAAGGATCCCACACGAGTTCCTCACAAAATTGTCATTACCGAAGTGAATGATTTCAATGGAGACGGCGCCATCAATTTGGCCGACGTGGAGTGGCTGATTCAAAACGACAAAAACGTGCTGACACGCCTTGAAGGCAATGGTGATTTTCGTAGCCAGGAGTGCGTGGAGTTGTTGAAAGAATCTGACATCGTAGTGACCAATCCCCCCTTTTCACTCTTTAGGGAATATTTGGCTCAACTGATAGAACATCAAAAACAGTTTTTGATTGTGGGCAACCAAAATGCAATCACTTACAAGGAAGTGTTTAAATTGATTAAAGAGAACTTATTGTGGCTGGGAGGATGTTTGTCTTATGCAGCATTCAAAGTTCCCGATTATTACGAAGAGAAATCTAATCGTTTTTGGATTGACGAAACAGGTCAGAAATGGCGTAGTATGGGCAACATCTGTTGGTTTACAAATCTTGACCATAAAAAACGTCATGAAGAAATGGATTTGTACAAGCATTACACTTCTGAAGAATATCCACATTATGACAATTACGATGCCATCAATGTTGATAAAACAGCTGATATTCCTATGGATTACGAAGGTATAATGGGTGTGCCAATTACATTTTTGGACAAATATAATCCAGAGCAGTTTGAAATATTAAATGGGATAGGACGATATGCCTGCATAGACAACGAATACTCCAATCCTATAGGAACTTACGGAACAAATGTGAATGGAGAGCACAAGTTTTTCCGCATCCTCATCCGTAAAAAATCCAATTAACAACTTTAATACAACTAATTATGCAAATAGAACTTCAAGAAATAGCCATCCGTGATTTGGTGGCGGATTATGAGAATAACGACGAACAGGGCGTTTCTGGCTTTGGTGGCAAGTTGGACATTCGTCCACCATACCAGCGTGAGTTTGTCTATAAGGAGGAACAGCAAAAGGCTGTTATTCAAACCGTGTCGAAAGGATTTCCCCTTAATGTGATGTATTGGGCAACAAGAGAGGACGGCACATTCGAAGTAATAGACGGACAACAACGTACCATGTCCATTTGCGAGTATATCGATGGAGGATTTTCTGTAGTATTTGATGACGACAAGAATCCAAAAACATTCAGCAATCTAACCACTGATAAACAGAAGCAGATACTTGACTATAAGCTTACAATATACGTATGTACTGGAACCGACAGCGAGAAACTGGATTGGTTTCGCACCATCAATATTGCAGGCGAACGTCTTACAGAGCAAGAGCTACGCAACGCAGTGTACGCAGGCCCGTTTACAGCAGATGCCAAGAAAAAATTCAGTAAAACTGGATGCGTCGCTTATAACTTGGGTAACAAACTGCTTAACGGTAGTTGCATTCGTCAGGAATATCTCGAAACAGCCATTGAATGGATAAATAATGATGATGTATCTGGATATATGTCTCAACACCAAAAAGACAGTAACGCTGATGAGTTGTGGACTTACTTCAAAAGTGTAATCGATTGGGTAAATCTAAAGTTTAACAAATACCGCAAAGAGATGAAAGGTGTTGCTTGGGGAAAACTTTACAACAAACACAAGGATGACAAGCTTGACGCAACCGAGCTTGAGAAAAGAATTGCTGAACTCATGAAAGATAGTGATGTGCAGAAAAAATCTGGCATCTACGCATACGTTTTGGACGGAGACGAGCACCACCTTGGCATCCGAGCTTTCGACGATAACACCAAGCGAGAAGTGTACGAGAGGCAGAATGGTATTTGCAAAAATTGTGGCAAACACTTTGAAATCGAACAGATGGAAGCAGACCACATCACCCCTTGGAAAGAGGGCGGACGCACCATCGCCGAGAACTGTCAAATGCTCTGCCGCGAGTGCAATAGACGGAAGAGCGATAAATAAAAACCTAAGTATAACTAGAAACGGCCGAATTGAATTCTCAATCCAGCCGTTTTCGTTACAACAAACAACCAAAAGAGCCATTATGGTTGTCTGGCCCTAATCCAAAATTTATATGTGATTTTTTGGATTATAATCCAATATGTTGGTATGAAATTTTGGATTAGACATCAGGTCGCATTGCGAAAAGAAATATAACTGTCAAATGCTCTGTCGCGAGTGCAACAGCCAGAAGAGCATTGACCTAAAAGAATTGTGATTCTAGAATTATTTGCCTACTTTTGTCCATAACAAAAGCGGGTTGTAATCATTTCCGCTTAGTGATACATATGCGACAATAGTCAATTGATTATCTAATGTTTAGCATCTTCTTTTGATACTATTACTCATATAAATACATTACAGACTTACAAAACTTGAATTGAAAATCATAAGCGTATGAAAAAGATTTTTACAATAATTTCTCTGCTTTTAGTCTATTTGCAGGGATTCGCGAAACTTGATTATTCGAATCCATCCGACAACGACTACATCGGCGAATGGGGCCGTTTGAAATTAGTCGGAAATCAACTATGCTCTGAGAAAGGAGAACCCATCCAATTACGCGGTTGGAGTACCTATGGTTATAGTAGTGAATTCGGAAAAGCTTTCGATGATCAAAGTGACTTTGATAAAATGAAAAGTTACGGAGCTAACTTTGCACGTATTGCTCAATATATCAATGAAGATTGGACATCTGGAGTAAGAACTGATTGGGTTAAAAATTGTATCGATTATTGTGCTAACGCTAAAATTTATTGTTTGGTTGACTGGCATATTCTAACCCCAGGTAATCCTAATGATGGTGCTTATAGTGGATATAATAACTTTTTTAATGAAATTACTTCTTATGTAAAAGAAAAAGGTTATAAACACGTATTGTATGAAATCTGTAATGAGCCAAATGATGACGTTGAAGGTGCTCCTGCAGAGTTCGATTATGTATGGGATTGGATTAAAAAATATGCTTACAAAGTTCTTCCTATTATTGGTCAGGCTGATTCAGATGCTGTCGTCATAGTCGGCACCCCTCAATGGGATCTGGATCTTACAAGAGCATTCCAAGATCCATTAGAAATCCAAGATAGCTACAAGGATTTGCAAATCATGTACTCTTTCCACCACTATGCTGGCGACCAACAAAAATATTTAGGTATCCTTTCCGGAGCCGCTGCATTCGTTCCTATTTTCATTACAGCGTGGAGCCTTTCCGAACAGGATGCCGAAATGAATAATGACGCAACCGTCAACACAAAAGCGGGAGACCACATGCTGGCTGTGGCAAATGGCAAAAACCTTGGTGGCCAACTAATCAGCTGGGCCAACTGGAGCTGGTGTGAAAGTTGGAGTGAAAAATATAAAAAAGATTTTGCCTTTGCCACTTGGAAAACAGATAGAAATAGTAGTACATTGTCTACGGCGGGAGACTATGTAACTACAATATTAAAAGAGGGTGATCATTTCTCATATTGCGAGTCAACTCCATATACTGAACAAGAGTTCGATGGCGTTAACGATTTCTTATTAGATTTAAGTGCTTATGATAAGGGTGGTCAAGATAATGGTTATTTTGACTATGACGAAGAGTGGGCATGTGCCTTTAATAATTTGAACAATGACTCTCCTTGTAATTGCGGCGATACCAAGCAGGAGGACTTCCGTCTCGGTGAGTATGTTGACATGGGTTACACAGATGAAACATCTACTGATCCGGTTTACAAATCTTTAGATTATATTGGAAATGGCGAGTGGGTAAAATACACAATTGATGTCAAAATCGCTGGCAATTACGAATTTGAATTGTATTCCTGCAATTATTTAGATCTTAATACTTTCGCTATCGCTGTAGATGGTAAGCCCGGATTGGTGACTGAAAATGGAGAACCTACACCATTCCAAGCATTGTATCTGACGCCTTGCAAAGGTGGTGGCACAGTAAGTGATGGAGCGAATTCAGATAATCACAAATGGGGTTGGGTAAAACCTACTTCAGAATATAATCCAAGCATTAACTATCGTATCCATTTTGATAAGGCTGGAACTCATACTATTGCTTTTGCATTTATGACCACTTCCTCTGGATTGGGATCATTTAAGATCAAGGGGAACCCCAATAACAAAACCGGTCTTGATCTAATCGGGAACAATAAAGTCTCTTTGTGGCCAAATCCTTCAGAGAATGGTTCATTCGACATGACTGTCACCTTGGATTCAAAGGTTAAGGTACTTAACGCTCAAGGCGCTTGCGTTTATACACAAGATGTTAAGGCCGGCAAGGAAAACCGATTCGCTTTGAACTTGCCTGCCGGTATCTATGCTGTCGTCGTTGCAGACACTGCTGGTTCGTCAACCCATAAATTGATTGTCAAGTGATCTTGCGGCCATAAAATCTCAAAGAAGCCCCGCAAATTCATGCAGGGCTTCTTTTTTATTTGTCAGAATCCGCGGCTGAATTGTTTCAGGGGGTTCCCATAAACTGTCATGTGATGATTTTAAAGATTTTGTCAGACAGATTTTTGACTCGAGCAGGAAAGACGATGCGAGCAGTGAGGTTGAATGGGTTCAAGAAGATAAAGGCATCCCCCCAAAAAAAGTGCAAAGCTTTCCTAAAAGCATGATTCGCTAACAACACTAATCGTATCATTTGACAATGTTTAGGCACCGCAATCATAACAATTACGGTGCCATTTTTACATTCAGATTCATCAACAACCAAAGCACGCGTTATAGGAAACGAATACCTTTCAACCACACCTAAAACATGTCATCTTACGATTACCTTCGTAGTCACCTCTCCGATTTTCACCAGATAACATCCGTCGGCAACCGAAATGGATTGTCTCACATCCGTCAGATAATCCGCAAAAACCATTCTTCCATCAACGGAGAATACTTCGGCATAATGATTCTCGGCGTTTTCGATAACGATGGCTCCGTCAACATTCTGGATGGAATAAGAAAATTCTTCGACATCCATCACATTTGTTAAATCTATCTCAGCAGGACTAACATTTAATTTAAACGTAGCCTTTTTCCAGCCTGCCGCATAATCATAAGTTATGATTTTTGATTGAGGGTTAACCGTCAGCAAATTACCCTCCAAAGTAGCGCCTTCCAGATTGGAGACTTTTGTCACATCGAAACTATCGGGAAGAGTCGTGACATCAATCTGACCGTTTCCATCCGATTCGACATCATAACTATTATTATCACATTTCAACGTTTTCAACATGGCGGATCGATTCAAGTACAAACTTGATAAATGATTGTCAGAACAGCTCAAGCTCGTCAATTTCGGGCAATGGCTCAAATTCAAACTCGTAAGCATATTACCCTTGCACTCTAATACTTCAAGTAAGGAATTATTGCTTAAATCTATGCTTTCCAATTGAGTTTCATTGCAATACAATTTCTTCAAGTTCGGATTATGACTCAAGTCCAGATTTGTAAACTTATTAAGATATCCCATATCAGTCATCTCATTTGAACAAGATAATATTTCAAGTTCGGGATTGTTACTCAAATTAAGAGTAGTCAACCGATTGTTAACGCAATACAATTTTTTCAGTTTCGGATTATGACTCAAATCCAACTTTGTCAAATTCAAACAATAATCAAGATCCACCATTTCCAACTGACTACATCCACTCACATCAAGACTATTCACAATCGCATTATCACATTCCAAATCAACTAACTTAGAATCAGATCCGAAAAGTATGTTCCGCGCAGAGGAAAAATTAAGACACACATAGGTCACATTCGGATTGTTACGCAAATCAATGGTGGAAACCGACCCGCCACAAAAAATCAATGTTTCTAACAACGGAGCTGAACTTAAATTCAGAGTTCCAAAAGAATTTTCATTACAACACAAATAATGGAAAGAAGGATTTTTACTAAAGTCCACTTCATCTAAATAATTTCCTGAACAATCCAGCGACTCCAAATTCGGGAAATTTCCAAGTCCATCTATGGTTGCTCCCTGCAACACATTTTTTACACTAATTTTATAAACACCAGCGCATTCCTCCGCCGACAAAACTCCATCCTTATCCTTGTCAAAAGATTGAGAGACATAGTTTTGAAAATCCACATCAGAAAATGCGTCATTAATTACCACGCCTTCCGCGAATGCCTTTCCAAAGAACAATGTGGACAAGGCAATGCATAAATTAAGTTTCGTTTCCATAAGCTATTATTTTGTTAATTAATTTAATACCACACCATAATACACATGCCAAAATTGTGTTGTATATCATACCCTATTGTAAATATATACTTTTTTTTAGAAATGTAAATTTTTTAACACAAAGTTTTCCAAACGACGACATTACACCCATCGCCGCCAGTCGACATCAACCAATAATCACAATGGATTATCTCTTGGCTTTCGGACGTTTGATATAATTCAAATGATACAAGCCACACTACCCATCTCACCGCAACGCCCCGACCGTCAGCAGACAAACGCCACACAGAATGCCTAAGAGCAACAGACCCTTGATCTTCAAATTCTTCTCACCGAGAAACAAGGCGCCATACATGAACGGCACCACCGCTCCCGACCGACGGATGGTGGAGACAATCGATATCATGGAACCGTCTGACGAGAGCGCCCAAAAATAGACGTAGTCCGCCAATATCAGGAAGACTGAGATGCCCACGATGCTCCAGCGCCACTCGAAAGGCGTGGTATGCTTGCGGCGCGGATACCACAAGGCGAAGAGCACCACCAGCATCAGCAAAGCTTGGTACATCGTGCTGAAGACCTGCACCCCCACCCTATCGAAAGAACGCATCAGATGTTTATCGTAGAGACCGCTGGCCGCCCCCAAAAGCGTCGCCAAGATGATCAGCCAAATCCATTTGTTCTTTTTCCATGAGATTCCCTCCTTCAACCCCACAAGGGAAAACAGGTAGAACGAAGTGATCGTCACCACGACGCCCGTCAGTTGTAGGGGCGTCAGACGCTCGGAGAAGATGAAGAAAGCGCCTATGACCGTCCAGACAGGCTGCGTGGCGCGGATAGGCGAGAATATCGTAATCGGCACATTCTTCATGCCGAAATAGGCGGAAATCCATGAACCCAAAACCAAGGCGGACTTCAGGAAGATGCAAAGGTGGGTGTGAGCGTCCATCTCAGGAACGTAAAAGTCGGAACCCGACATCCATTCGGGAGCCACACGGGAAGGAACCAAGAAGAAAAGGAAAATAACCGCGGAGATGAAGATGGAGAGAGCCAGCACCGGAATCACCGCATTGTCGCGCAACGAACGTTTCTTGAATACATCATAAATACCTAATAACAAAGCGGAAGCTAACGCTAAAAATACCCACATGACCTAACCCATTAAAAAACCAATTCTCCCTTTCCTTGACGCACGATGACAGGCTCGTCGCCCGTGCAATCG
>CALCUH010000184.1 GCA_937907165.1 uncultured Bacteroidales bacterium
AATTTCTTGATAAAGAAGGATTGGTTCCGCTTCCCTTTCAATCATTTGTTCGGTCCTATGGGCGGTGTGCCGGTCGATAGGGGGCACAGCAACTCTTTGGTAAGCCAGTTGGTCGAAGAGTTTAAGAAACGTCCGGATATGCGTCTGGCGATTACACCAGAGGGGACCCGTAAGGCAAACGCAAGATGGAAGCGTGGTTTCTATCATATCGCCCGTATGGCTGAAGTGCCTATTTTATTGGTTTTCTTGGATTACGAGAACAAGGTGGCGGGTATTGATGAGATATTCGAGCCGACTGGAGACGAGGAGGCCGATATTGAGTATATAAAGAATTATTTCACCCAATTTAAGGCGAAAAATCCGGAAGGTTTTGCCGTTTAACTCATGAGAATCGCTTTAGCGCAAATGGATATGGCTTGGCTTGACGAATCTGTCAATTTGGCCAAGGTGGAACGTTGGGCGGAACAGGCGTCGGATGCCGATCTTTTGGTATTGCCGGAGATGTTCACGACCGGTTTTTGCATGGATGCGAAAGATTCCGCCGTCTCTATGGATGGCACTGCTGTTTCGCGGTTGCGAGATCTCTCAAAAAAATATGACTTGGCCATATATGGCAGTCTCGCCATAGAGGATGGAAATCGTTTCTTTAACCGCGGGCTCTTCATTTGCCCGGATGGCACGATCCATCAATATGATAAGCATCACTTGTTTTCGCCTGGTATGGAGGCGGATCATTATTGTCAAGGAAAGGATAGGGTGGTCGTCTCATACAAAGGATGGCGCTTCTGTCTCCAGATTTGCTACGATTTGCGTTTCCCCGTCTTTGTGAGAAACGTCGATAACGAATATGATGTCTTGCTCTATGTCGCGAATTGGGCTGAATCGAGAATCTCGGCGTGGAACAGGTTACTTCCCGCACGGGCGATTGAGAACATGGCTTACGTTTGTGGCGTGAACCGTGTGGGGGCTGACATCTATGGTGAACAGGGTGGCTGTTCCGTACTTCTCGATCCGATAGGCAATACAATAGTCGATTGCGCAAAAGGGGAGAAACTCCTCATCTCTCCGGAACTGGATATGGAGCGGCTAAAACGGATGCGGACAAAATTTCCTGTTTATAAGGATGCGGATCGCTTCTCGTTAGAATAACCCGTTCCTTTTTTTTGTATATTTGTATGATTAAATATTGAACTTTTAATTCTAAAGAAATGTCAGTACACAGTGAAATCAAAAAAGTGACCACGAAAGTCTTGAGGGAAATGAAGACTCGTGGTGAGAAAATCTCCATGTTGACCGCCTATGATTATTCCATGGCGACAATCATCGACCAAGCGGGCATGGATATCATTTTGGTAGGGGATTCCGCATCTAACGTGATGGCGGGAAACTCCAGCACATTGCCTATCACATTGGATCAGATAATCTATCACGCTCAATGTGTGGTGCGAGGCGCAAAACGCGCGCATGTCGTAATCGATATGCCTTTCGGTAGCTACCAGTGTGGCAAGGAGGATGCTGTTCACTCTGCTATTAGGATTTTGAAGGAGTCCGGAGCTGATTCCGTGAAGATGGAAGGCGGCGAGGAGATTATCGAATCTGTGAGAGCAATCATCAACTCTGGCGTTCCTGTGATGGGGCACCTCGGATTGATGCCTCAATCCATCAACCAATACGGCTCATATGCTTTACGTGCCAATGAGGATGCGGAGGCTAATAAGTTGATCCATGACGCGAAGTTGTTGGAAGAGGCTGGCTGCTATGCGTTGGTGTTGGAAAAAATACCGGCTGCGCTCGCTAAGCGTGTGGCGGAAAGTATCTCCATCCCGGTCATCGGCATCGGTGCCGGAAACGGTGTGGACGGACAGGTGCTTGTCATGCACGATATGTTGGGAATCAACAAGGGATTTTCTCCTAAGTTCTTGCGTGTTTACGCTAATCTGTTTGAGCAAATCACAGAGGCTGTACAACATTATATCTCTGATGTGAAGTCCGGCGACTTCCCTAACGAGAATGAACAATATTAATCCGAATGTGTTTGGAACAAGTATATGCAAAGAAAAAGGGGAATCTTCACAGACTCCCCTTTTCTACTTTATTTAACCTAAACCATAACTAAGAAAATATAATATGTTTATGCGTTGTAAAGTTCGAATAATTTTCTGATAAAAAAAAACTCTATTTGCAAAATTTATGGCAGTATTCAAAAAATTTGTTAATGTGATAAAAAAATGGACAAGGATGCCTAAGAATATTGGTTTTTTAGGGAAAATATTGTTCGTTTCCAAACGTGTGCTGCTGATTTTGTTCTTATCGTCCGTATTTATGACGCTCGTATATCGTTTCGTTCCGGTCTATTTCACTCCGCTGATGGCGATTCGTTACATGGATGGCGTGGGAGAAACAAAGGAGAAACGGTTTGAACGGACATGGACGCCTATCGAAAATATTTCTCCGAATATGGTGAATGCGGTGGTCGCTTCGGAGGATAATCGTTTCATGGATCATTACGGATTCGATTTCGAGGCGATTGCCATGGCGAGGAAAATGAATAAGAAGGGCAAAAAGATATATGGGGCGAGCACGATCTCGCAGCAAACGGCCAAGAATGTTTTCCTATGGCCAAGCCGGACGTGGTTCCGTAAGGGGCTGGAGTGCTACTTTACCGTCCTAATAGAGCTTTGTTGGTCTAAGGAACGTATCATGGAGGTTTATCTGAATGTGGCTGAAACTGGTGACGGTCTCTATGGCGCGGAGGCCGCGGCTCAATGTTATTATAAGAAACCCGCCTCTGAATTGACCAAGAAGCAAGCGGCTATGATCGCTGCTTGTCTGCCCGCTCCGCGTCGGTATAATCCATCTAATCCGTCATCTTATTTGCGGAGCCGCCAGGGAAAAATCCTACGTTTGATGAAGAATATGAAACCTGTCTCTTTCGACTGAACGAGTTTTATTATGGGAGAGAATAAGAATCGAATAACTCTCCGTATCCCTCTTTTCCCAACTTAACAGTTGTTTATATTTTTGAACTGCCTTACTATTGCACGAATGAAAAATTTGTTTATATTTGTGTATAACAAAAATCTAATGCTTATGATGAAACGAATACTTATACCATGTTTGGCTACTTTGATGATGGCTTGTGGCGGAAATGTCAAGGAGTCTGTAAGTAATGACGCGAAGGGTAGCGAAGTGAGTCAGGAAGAGAGTAATAAGCCCAAGAAATTGAGCGGTGTAGGTGTTATAACCGATGAGTCGTTGAATGTCGAGATTCTCCCTCAGATGACTTATCCGTCCAATTCGCCGGTGGGGAAGTGGGGAAAACTTAAAGTCGCTCCGAACGACAAAGGCGTTAGGGTTTTGTGTGATGAAAAAGGAAATCCTGTCCAACTGAAGGGTATGAGTTCACACGGATTGCAATGGGCTGGTGTGGCAGAAATCACGGAAGAGAATATTAAGGCGCTGCGCAATGATTGGAATTGCTCCGTCTTCAGAATCGTCTTTTATGTGGACGAGGAGGGTGGTTACGCATATAACCAAACCCATCGTACGCGCCATTTGGAGAACGTCGTGAAGTGGTGCGGTGACAATGGTATGTATTGCTTGATTGATTGGCACGTTCACACGCCGGGTAACCCGGAGGCTAAGCAGTATCGTAAACATCCTGCTTCCGGTATCGATTTGGCGGGTGACTTCTTCACTTATTGCGCCCGTCGTTACCAAAACCAGAAGCATGTTCTTTATGAATTGTGCAACGAGCCTAACCCTCGTAACGGTGCGACTACTTGGCCTGCGCATATAAAACCTTATTGCGAGGATATGTTGAAAATCATCAGATCTTATGATAAGGATGTCGTCTGCGTCTGCGGTACGCCTAACTGGAGCCAAGATGCCCACGTGGTTATCGGAAATGAGCCTTGCGATGAGAATGGTAACGTTTACGATAATCTGATGTATTCTTTCCATTTCTATTCGGCTTCGCATTATGACGGAATCAATCCGGATACGCCTTACAGGGGACATGATTATATGAAACCTATGCGTGAAGGCGATTCTACGACTCATACGCCATGTATTTTGGCAAGTTTGCCTATCTTTGTGACTGAATTCGGAACAACTGACGCAAGCGGATGGACTAACTTCCGACCTGATCTGACCGACCGCTGGTTCGAAATATTAAATGGCGGAAATCTCGGTGGTCAGAAGGTTAGTTGGTGTAACTGGAGTTTCAGCGCGGAGGGTGGCGAAAGCGCTACCTTGAAGTGGAACGAAGGTAACTTGCTCCAATGTGACAAGAAAATCTTGACGAAGTCAGGTGAGTATATTTACAAAAAATTGCATGAAAGGTAAAAGATTGTTTTCTAAGACGAATGTCGCTCTGCTTCTTCTCCTCTCGCTTTGCTTTTCCGCCCATGCGCAAAAGAAAAGGGAGATGAGAGGGGCTTGGGTGGCTTCCGTCGCTAATATTGACTGGCCGTCAGACAAGACGGCGCCTGCTGAGAAGCAGAGGGATGAACTGATACAGATTATCGATTCGTTGTATCGATCGGGTATCAATGCGGTGATGTTTCAGGTGAGACCGACGTCCGACGCTTTGTATAAGTCTGATCTCGAACCATGGTCTGAGTGGTTGACGGGGGAACAGGGGAAAGCGCCCTCTTCCGATTTCGATCCGCTTGAGGTGGCGGTCGAGCAATGTCATAAACGTTGCATGGAGTTGCATGCTTGGATTAATCCTTATCGGGTGACTAACACGCCTCAATCTAAGTTGGCGCCTAATCATATTTATTATAAAAAACCTGAATTGTTTATTTCCTATGGTGATAAGATATTCTTCGATCCTGGGAAAAAGGAGACTTCCGAATTTTTGCTGAAGGTCTTGAAGGATATGGTGACCCGTTATGATATCGACGGTCTTCATTTGGATGATTATTTTTATCCCTATCCGATTAAGGGGAAGGATTTCCCTGATAACGCTACTTTTTTGGCCAATCCTCGTGGCTTTAAGGACAAGGGGGAGTGGCGTCGTGATAACGTGAATCGTACCGTGCAGCAGATTCATGAGATGTTGCTGAATACCAAGCCTTGGGTGCAGTTTGGAATCAGCCCTTTCGGCGTTTGGCGCAATAAGTCTCAAGATGTGAGGGGATCCGAAACGAAGGCGGGGTGCACCAATTATGATGACCTCTATGCGGATGTTCTTCTTTGGGTAGAAAAGGGGTGGATTGATTATGTCGCTCCACAACTTTATTGGGAGCTTGGCAAGACGGTCGCCGATTATGCGGTGTTGGCGCCTTGGTGGAGAAGTCATGTCGGCAAGGGCTGCAACCTCTATTTCGGTTTGTATGCTTCTGGTCTGATCGTGAATAAACCGAAGGTGTGGAAGACGCCTAACGAATTGGCCCGCCAGCTTCGTTTTAATCGTGAATGCGTCGATTTGGACGGTGTGGTCTATTATAGCTCTTCCTGCTATCTGCGTAATCCTCAAGGATTGCTGGATAGCCTTAAAACGGATTTCCATCGATATCCGGCTTTGACTCCTGTCCATGGTAACGGCCCGGAATCTTTCTTCCCGCTAAACGTGAGAATGGATGGCGATACGCTGCGTTGGTCGCCTGTAAAGGCAGATGGTGGTGAGGCTATCTCTTATTATGTGGTCTACGCTTTCCCGGAAAACGCTGATTGTGATTTTGATGATCCGAAATATGTGTTGTGTATGACGACCGAGCCTGAAGTGGTTCTCTCTAAGCATAAATGGAGTTCTTCCGTTTATAATGTGACTGTGACGGCTGTCAATCGTTATGCGAAAGAGTCTGAACCGGAGACTTTCGTCGTTTGGATTCCCAATAGCAAAACCCGATAGATTTTAGTGGATGATGAATAGTGAAAGACCTATTATTTTGATTACGAATGATGATGGCTACGATTCCGACGGAATCAGGAAGTTGGCGGAAATTGCCCGTCGCTTCGGTAAGGTTGTGATCGTTGCGCCTGTTCACCAACAATCGGGCAAATCGAGCGCTCTCACGAGTGAGCATCCGTTGAAGCTTTCCCTTGTCTCGAAGGAGGATGGCTTGGAGGTTTATTCCTGTAACGGTACGCCTACGGATTGCGTGAAGCTCGCCTTTTTCACGTTATTTAGGGAAAGACGTCCGGACTTGTTGCTCTCGGGTATCAACCATGGTTCCAACTCGTCGGTCAACGCACTCTATTCCGGTACTATCGGCGCCGCTATGGAGGGTTGCGTCAACCAAATCTCTTCCATCGCGTTCTCGTGCGTGCAGACTTCTTCCGTTTTGGATGATAACTTCTCTTCCATTGTCGGCAAGATGATTGGCGAAACGCTTGAATCACCGCTTCCTTCGGGAACGATGCTGAATGTGAATTTCCCGGTTGGGGAGGTGGAAGGACTCTCTTTTTGCCGTCAGGCGGACGCTAAATGGAGCGAAGAGTATGTGAAGGATGCGGACAACCCCGATTCGTACCACTTGAGCGGTTATTTCGACAATAGGGAGCCGCTTTCTGAGGATACGGACGAGTGGGCGCTCTCTCACCATCGGGTGAGCGTCGTTCCTCTAAGGGTGGATTTTACTGATTATGATTATT
>CALCUH010000185.1 GCA_937907165.1 uncultured Bacteroidales bacterium
TTTGTCTCCACTTGAAGTTCCATCTTCCGTTACCACCATCGGATATTATGCTTTTGCTAACGTTCCGTTAGTATATTATACGGGAAGTGCCACAGGTTCTCCGTGGGGTACGAAGAAAGTGACATATAAGCCATATGTTGATGGCGATTTCATATATGCCGATGAAGCGAAAACGATTTTAGGAAGATATACGGGCAGTGATTCGGTAGTTGTTATTCCCGATCATGTTAAAAACATACGAGAGAGGGCGTTCTATGAAAACAAGAGTATCACTTCTGTTGTCATACCCGAATCTGTCACCGAAATTGGTGATGAAGCGTTTTATAATTGTAGCTCTCTGATATCTGTCGAGATACCCAATTCCGTCACTAAAATTGGTGATGAAGCGTTTGATAATTGTAGTTCTCTGATATCTGTCGAGATACCCAATTCCGTCACTGAAATTGGAGAATCTGCGTTTAGTGGATGTAATAAATTGTCTCATGTTGTAGTGCCAACTTCTGTTACCAGTATTGGAACATACGCCTTTTATGCTGTCAAGTTAATATGTTATTCGGGAAGTGCTACAGGTTCTCCGTGGGGTGCGGTGCGATTTTGTCAATGTATTGATGGCGGTTTCGCATACGAAAACGAAGCTAAAACGATTTTAACGGGATACATAGGCAATGATTCGGTAGTCGTCATTCCTGATTATGTTAAAACCATACGAGAGGATGCGTTCTATGGAAACAAGCGTATAACTTCTGTTGTCATTCCCGAATCTGTCACGTCAATTGGAACATCTGCGTTTGAGGGATGTAGTAATTTGTCTCCTCTTGATGTCTCTTCCTCCGTCACCACCATCGGAAAAAATGCCTTTTATAACGTTCCGTTAGTATATTATACGGGAAGTGCCACAGGTTCTCCGTGGGGTGCGAAGAAAGTGACATTTAAGCCTTATGTCGATGGCGATTTCATATATTTCGATGAGGCTAAAACGATTTTAGCGGGATATACGGGCAGTGATTCGGTAATCGTTATTCCTGATTATGTTAAAGCCATACGAGAGAAGGCGTTCTATGGAAACACGAACATCACTTCTGTCGAGATCCCCAACTCCGTCACGTCAATTGGACAATATGCGTTTTATAATTGTAGTAATTTGTCTCCACTTGAAGTTCCATCTTCCGTTACCACCATCGGATATTATGCTTTTACTAACGTCCCGTTAGTATATTATACGGGAAGTGCCACAGGTTCTCCGTGGGGTGCGAAGGAAGTGACATTTAGGCTTTATTTTGATGGCGATTTCATATATTCCGACAAAGCTAAAACGATTTTAACGGGATACATAGGCAGTGATTCGGTAGTCGTTATTCCTGATCATGTGAAAGAAATTAAGGATAGTATATTCTCTGAAAATAAACAATCGGTCATTGTCCCTTATAGTGTCTCCCAAATTGGTTCGAAGGCGTTTGTGGGTGTGGATAGCGTCTCTTATTGCGGAGTCGCTGCCAATAAGCCATGGGGTGCCAATTCCATTGTGAATTATTATCGCATCATCCATAACCTTGAGGAGTTCTTGGCGTATAGGGATTCCGCCAATAGCGGGGTCTATTTTAATGTGCGACTTGCCGCCGACATCGACCTTAGTCCTGTTTGCGGCATCATCAATGGGGTGCCTGTTAGCTGGACGCCTATCGAGATGTGCGGAATTTTTGATGGCGGAAACCATACAATCTCCAATTTATATATTAATCAACCTGAAAAAGATTATCAGGGACTCTTCGATGGTTGGGGTAATGGATTTATCGCAAACTTAAAAGTGAAGAATGCATATGTGAAGGGGAAATCGAATGCGGCAGGCATAATGGTACATGGACTATGCTCAAACTGCCATTTCGAAGGTGTCGTTATCGGGGAAAATTCAAGTGGTGTGGGAATAACAAGAGGTGGTATGTCAATTAATTGCAGCAACTATGGTCTGATTGTTTCTTCCTCCTCCTCGGTTGGAGTTAATTCTATGGAAATGTACAATTGTTACAATAGAGGTCGAATCGTTGGTGCCGGAAGTGCGGAAGGACTTGGTGATTATGTTTACAATTCTTATAACGCTGGGGAGGTCAGTGCGCCCAAAACGGTATATGTAGATCGGGTGAAAGAAAATGTCTTTGTCCTCCAGCAAATGGATTCCAGCGCGTTCCTTTCCGGTGCGGTAAACGATTCGCTGAACAAGTATGTCTTGCAAAATCCGAAGGTGTATTCAAGCGAATTAAGTGATTCCATTCCATTGTTTTCGTGGGTCCAGGGGGAGGACGGATTCCCTCGTTTCGAGGACGTGGATCTTCAACCGACGCAAGGCTACGTCGTCCGGTATACGGGCGCTTTAGAGGATATGGACGTGTCTTTTGATGGCACCATCGCCTTGCCTGTTTGTGAGAGTTCTAACTATGAATATGAGTTCAAAGATGGATTTGACGGTATGAACATTGTGAGCGACACGGTAGTTGTCGTGTCGAAAGTGAGAAACGACATGGATTTGCAAAGAGACCCGAACGACGGCTTTTGTCTTATCCATAACGGCAAGGAACTTGCCATTTTCCGTGATTTGGTGAATGATGGTGCGGTCGCCCTCAATGCTCGTTTGGTCAACGACATAGATCTGAGCGAGGAGTGCAAAGATAGCGTCTGGGTTCCTATAGGGGATGATGAAATGAGATTCGAAATAACAAAGGCCTATCAAGGTGTTTTTGATGGTGCGGGGCATACGATAGAGCATCTATATGACATAAATGATGATAGCCATTGCAGGGGTAGAGGATTCTTCGGACATGTTCGAAATGCTATCATTAAAAATCTGGAGATTAGACATTCCCGTATTACGGGTTTCGGTATTTCTCCTTTTGCCTATAATTCGAGTAGTACCATATTCCTGAATTGCGGAAGTGAGGCGGATTTGATGGGATATTCCGACTATGGTGCTGCCGCTTTTTCTGCCTATGGGGATGATTGTCAAGTGTTGAATTGCTACAATATCGGGGAAATTAAAGCTGAATGGAATCCTGCTGGTATGTTTGGTAGGTGGTCGTCTACTGCTCAAAATTGTTACTCTTCGGCTATCGTTCGAGATTCTCGGGATTATTATGATTATGATAGAGAATTCACTGTACGTTTTTGCTGTCTAGATGTGAATGTTGTCCATTGCTTCGCCGATACGGTGCTGACTCCTGATAGTTTTGTGGATTTGACAAGGGAAAATCCTCAAGTGAATAAAACTTCTACGGAGTACATCAAATCGGATGCCTTCTTGGCGGAACTGAATGCGTTCGTCGATTCCATGAACGCCGCTCAATCGGAGTTCGTGCTCGCCCATTGGGTGCGTGACGAAAGTGACGGTTATCCGAAGTTCTCTTCTGCGCCTTCCCATACGGACAATGAGAGGCAACTCTCCCAACCAAGCGATTTCTTCACTTATGTGGCGGACGGAACGCTCTTCATCCGATCTTCCCATGCGGGTAGGACGGTAGTGTTCGACATGCGGGGTAGGGCGATCGTCAGCGTTCTCTATTCCGATGGTGTCACTGCTGTTGACGGCTTGTCTAAGGGCGTCTATGTGGTGGAGGGCGCTAAGGTGGTGGTCCGATGAACGGGTTACGTTGGTGACGGTGCGGTTCTCCCGCATAGCCTTGTGATTGATGTGAAAAAAATATTGGTGTCCAAACTTGAAAAGACATAGCAAAATAGTCCGTAATGCTAGTAAATCCGGTGTTGCGGATTTTTTTGAAAACCAAGCCCCCTAATCAAACAACGAGAGCTGAATAGGATGCTCATTTCTCGCAGAACCCCGTAGGGGTTCCATATCGGTAGAATAATGGATTTGTATCCCCCATCAAACAACCCCGGAGGGGTTGCACATAA
>CALCUH010000186.1 GCA_937907165.1 uncultured Bacteroidales bacterium
TAGATGGTGAAGTGAGTGGAATCCGTACCACAGATTTCTATTTTTTGGCTGGATTGGTCATTGAAGCTTGGTTTGTCAGAAATCGCCAAATCAGGGCAACAAGAGGTGATCGTGATTTCATCAAGCAAGAGGTCGTTACCACCACCACCGTATAGGTTATTGACAACAACCATACGATATTTGGTTCCCGACATCGCAACGAACCTTGCGGAAAGGTTTGTCCACTCTGTTCCGTGATTTTGATTCAAAATTGTTCCGGAATATGCGGAATCCAATTTTTCAACCTCATCTCCTTCATCATCCAATCTATAGATATCCAAACGGACATTACAAGGACCTAATTTGTAATTACCATTCAACACATCACGATTATTGGCACTTGCCGCATACATGGAGAACACAACCAACGAAGAGTCACACTCCACGTCGAAATCCCTTTGATAGATTCTCTGGTTGATATTGTTCGCCTGAAGGTTGACAACCAACATACCGCCCGTTCCGTCAGTCGTGTTATAATCACCGCCATCCATGAAGGTGTTATATGCGTCACGAGCATTGGAGACAATCGCATAAAAGCCGTCATTCGCCTGCCAGCCATTAGACCAATCATTGTTTTCAGAGAAATAACGGTGATCTCTTACCGCATCCACTTGATCAGACACTGCATAAGGACCAGAACTTCTTTTCACATTATACTGAGTACCTTTATAATTGTAACTAGAGATGGCAGTTGGCACTCCATTCTTCAAATAAGTGTAAGTGTTTTTACTCTTATCGAAAGTTCCGAAATCGTCGTGCCATAATGTTTGACTGTTCTTTCCCAGGCACATATAAATAGGACGTAAAAGGAATGTGGTATCCTTCTTTACCGTATTATTACCGACTTTATATTCGTAATGCATACGGAACTCGTAAGAGTCGTCCACTTTACAATCATACATGTAATTGTTAAGTTGGGAAGCCCCATATCTTACCGTGTCATCACGTTGCAACAAAGCTTTCTTCAACGAGAAGTTCGATATTTGAGCCGTACCTATATTCACACGTTCCAATCCGAATGTAACGGTAGAACCGTAAATCGCTTCAAACGCATAGTTGCAGATGACACGCTCATAACCTTTGGCAACGAACTTAATGGACGGTGCCGCAAACTGAAGTTCCGGGAACACCTTCGAGCACAACACCTCGTCCTTGCCTTTTATCAAATTCACACGATAAAAACGTATGCCCTCCGTACAAGTGACCGTGCACTGAGCGCCGAAGTTATTACCCAATGTCGACCAATTAGATCCATCGGTACTACTTTGCCATTGATATGAGAAGCTCTCACCATTTAATGACGAATTTAATTTCACAACAGAAAGCACGATCTGTTCACCGTATACCAAATTAGTGGATTTACTCATAGAAATCTCATCCACACAAAATTGGAATTCATACGCACCCATATCTATCTTACCACCGGAGATACGTGAATTTCCGTCCAAATCGAGAGACTCTCCATTAGAACTGTTAGTACCGGCATTTACATAAGAAGAAGTTTCCGTCAAACGATAATTACGAGAACCCGCATTCACAAATCCAGGATTGTTATTGCCTATGTAGGATGTTACTGGGGTCGGCCAATTCGTCGTTCTGTTATTGCAACTACTAATATTATTATGCGTACTCGTGTTCATGCAGATTAAACTATTAGCCACCACGCTGGTTGACGAACTGCTAGAGCCGACAGCGAAAGCTTTTGAAGAAGCGTTATAACCGCTACTAGTTCTTCCTGTCATTGTGTTGCCGGCAACCGTACAGTTTATCATCTTACCGCCGTTCAGATAAACGACGTAAGAAATACTGCTGTTGCTATTAGACGAATTACTAGCCTTATTTCCGTAAGCCAAAACATTATAAAGGGATCCGTTGGCTGTGACATTAATTATGCCCGCACCACTTTGATTCGATATGGCATTATCGGTGAAAACGCCACCGACCAATGTGCCTTGAACAACAATCACAGACCCATTGGAACTATTTTTGACGAATGTGCCACCATCCATCGTCACCTTGTTTCCCGGCTCAATCAAAAGGAATGAAATTGGAGACGAAGAGGTGCTGTTCGCATCGAATGTCAAACCCGAGATAGTAACATTCGCATCAATTGTGATACGGGAACTATTCTCACTCCTTATGATGGAATGGCCATTACCTACCACAGTAATGTCTTTCGAAATTTCAACACTAGAGGAGAGGGTAATATTACTCGAGAGAGAAATCACATCACCCGATCCAAGTTGACTGAGCGCAGTCGCAAACTGGGTAGCATTCGCAACCTCCCTTATTTCCGCAAAGGAAGATGTGAGCCATCCAAACAAAAACGCCACAATCAAAAGCACAGATTTTGACATTCGTTTTTTTGTTGTCATGATTTAAACTATTAATTGTAAATTATTTAATTCTAACTCCCGTTAAATTTTCGAAAGACACTCAACAACACAAAACAACCTAAAACAAAAAAAATTTAACATTCCAAAAGCAACCGCAAAATTACAACAAAACAATAAAAAATCGTTAAAAAACGAGCAAAAAAAACCAAGAACGGGAAAATTAACGTACTAAATCAACAGCAACAGGGAGAAGTTGGACAAACAGACTAAATATTTGACTGGAAAACAAAGCGGAACGACCAGGTGTCGTTCCGCTTTTCAATTAATTACGGAATCATCTCTTGACGAATTTCCCGAATCTATTTTTATTCGCCACAAGGGCATAGACGCCAGAGGGCAAATCAGACACATCAATCGCACCGTCAACCAAAGGATAAGCCACAACGGCACCATCCATCGTCATCACCTCAACACTTTCCACCTCCTTCAAATTCCTCAAATCAATTCGGTTGGTGACAGGGTTTGGGGAAATTCTCAATTGGTCAATATCCATGACCTCATCGTCGACCAATAAAGGCTCGGAATCATAATCACTATAATCGTCGTCTTGACAACACGTAATACTTGGAGCTGACAAGATAAGATCATCCACAATATACGTATACGTCGGATTCATTTTAAAGATAACTGAAACGCTCTTTGCACCTGAAGGGATAGAAACTCGATCCCTCTCCGCGGTATACATATCGTTGATGACAGAAGAATCGAACACTTGGATATCTTCGCTATTGTCGAACCGAACATACACAGGCAAATAATCATTTTCATACTCACCAGTCAATTTGTCAGGATTTTCTCTCGGAGTCAGAGTAACAAGACATTGAATATACATGACACCTTCATTATCTTTCGGAAGAGGTATGTCAGCGAATCCTAATTCAATATCCTGATTATTTATTTGCTTTTTATACGTCTCGGAACCGTTACTCTTTACAAGAAGACCGTGAAACAATTCTGTAGAGAGGTATCCTGAGCCATCGCTGCCAGTCCAGTTATCACAACCATTTTGATACAACATTTCCACTTCAGTAACATATTTTCCAACAGTATCATTCAATGCACATGGGACCATCTCGTACGGATACAATTTGGAGTCTATATATAATGGTCCACCTGTTCCACCTAACTCGATTGTCTCTGTCCAAGTATCAAAGCCATCAAATGCACAAGAGAAAAAAGGTCGATCCATACCCTCTGGCTCGTAATAATACATATTTTTAATCTTCATAGAAGGATAATCTTCCACATAATCTTGCAAGAAGTTATAGCCTAGAAACACCGCCCCAACTTTCTTGTCATTCTTCCAGTAGCTGCATCCTTCATAAGTAACAAAATCCTTGCATGCCTCAGAATTCTTCTTCATAAAACACACATTTCAAAAAAAGTTAAAGAGAAAAAAACAAATAAGAAAGGCACGAGGCAAAGAGGGGGAGAAATCACAAATTAGACAGGAAGAAAAAACAAGAGGTTTAAGTCTAGACCCAAGAAAAAAGCGGGACAATCAAAGATCGTCCCGCTTTATTATTCAATAATCTAAGATTATTTCTTGATGAACTTGCCAGAAATGCTCTTGTTTACAACAAGAACATACTCACCAGCAGCCAAGTTAGAAACGTTGATCTTACCATTGTTCAAAGAGCAAGCAATAATTGTACCATTCATAGATACGATATCAACAGACTTAACATCTTCGATTCCTGAGAATGCGATCTCGTTGTAAACTGGGTTAGGATAGATTGACAAAGTCTTAGTCTCTCCATCAACATCAGCAACGCTGTTAGTCCAACCAGTTGACAAAATCAAGTTGTCTACTACATAAGTATAAGTTGGGTTGATACCGAAGCCGATAGCAACGGTCTTTGCTCCAGCAGGAATAGAGACAGTAGCATTCTCCATCTTGTACATAGGGCTGATCTTAGAATCTTTGAGGATTTGGATTTTCTCGCCACCATCGAACATAACGAAAACTGGCATGTAATCTTTCTCAAGAGTATCAGTCAAGAAAGGATTGTTCTTAGAATCGAGTTTTTGAACAAAGCTAATTTTCATTGTTCCGCTATTTCCTTCAGGAAGCTGGATGTTTTGGAATCCGACAAGAAGATCTTTCTGATCTTTGATTTTCTTGTTATACATTTCACAGCCAGTACTCTTTACAAGAAGACCGTGATACAACTCTGAAGAAAGGAAGCCAGAACCATCACTACCAGTCCAGTTAGTTTCACCGTTCTCGTACAACATTCTAACCTCAGAAACATACTTGCCACTATCATCGTTCAATGCGAGAGGCACATTTCCGTATTGATAATACTCTTTTGTGATGTAAATAACATCTGCAGATTTTGCAATATCATGGTTCTCATCCCATGTGTTAGCTCCCTCAAATTGGCAAGCGAAGAAAGGATGATCTTCAGCTTCTGGCTCATAATAATACAAATTCTTAATCTTCAAAACCGGATAATCTGCGAAATATCCTTGTTCACGGTTGAAGCTCAAGAACATTGAACCAACAAGTTCATCGGTCTCCCAGAAACAACAGCCATCATATGTGACGAAATCCTGACATGCAGCAGGATTGAACTTACCATCGACATTAACACGAGAGAAATAAATTGCATCGTCGAATGAAGCTTCGTCTGAGGTATCAGGACATGCAGACACGATCAACATTGGCTTGTCCTTGTAAGCACCTGCATAACCGCCGATATTAGTAGGACCAACAGCTTCGTACATCATAACACCCTCAGGAAGCATATACTCGACATGAACATTCTTACCCTTCAATCTGAAAGGTTTTACTGTTTGATCGATTTTCAACTTTGCATCGGTCCATGCACCTGGTCCGTGCGTGAGCTCTGCATAGCCGTTCTCTGTCTCATTCAATTCAGGTAATGCAATACCTTCCTTATTGACAGCGTGAACAGCAGTCACACCGTTCGCTAATTTACCATCTTTGATGATGTAATCTATTTGCCCAGCAAATGCGTTGCTTGCAGCAATAGAAAGTGAAAATAATAGTAAACCTACTTTTTTCATAAATACATAATTTATTAGTTAAACATATATTACTTCCAAACTAAAAACGCGCTAAGATAATAGAATCATCCCAAAGCAACAAAAAAAACAAGTCTTTTTTATCTCCGCCAAGTCAAATGTTTAACATTCCAATTAATAAAACAAGGACCTTAATAGTACAGAGAAAAAAAAGTTATCCCCTTCTTCACAACATAAATAGATTGAGATTCATAATGCGGATTCGGGGAGCAAGAGAATATGACGAAATAGAAATTTAGAAGTTTTCAAACAAATTAAAGATGACAAGTTGAGAGAAGATACGGATGAATGAAGAAAAACAATGAACTTTTATCGAGAGCGTTTGATAATATTAATATATTTGTAAAACAAAAATTTAAACGAATTAATAATGTCTAAAGTTCTTATTATCGGCGTGGGCGGTGTCGGAACCGTTGTATGTCACAAAGTGGCTCAGAACGCAAACGTCTTTACAGAGATTGTCATCGCCAGCAGGACGAAAGCGAAATGCGATGCGGTAGCTAAAATTTTAAAGGAGCGCTATGGCGTGACCGTCACCACCGACTCAGTCGATGCGGATTTCACGGAGCAAATCGTCGCTCTATTTAAAAAGCACAAACCAGAATTGGTCATTAATGTCGCACTGCCCTACCAAGACCTAAACATAATGGACGCTTGCTTAGAGTGCGGCGTTAACTACATGGACACTGCCAACTACGAGCCTAAAGATGTGGCTCACTTCGAATATAGCTGGCAATGGGCATACAAAGACAAATTCGAGAAAGCTGGTCTGACAGCCATCTTAGGTTGCGGATTCGACCCAGGAGTGTCTGGCGTCTACACGGCTTACGCAGCTAAACACCACTTTAAAGAGATGCAATACTTGGATATCGTAGATTGCAATGCAGGTAACCACCACAAAGCTTTCGCGACAAACTTCAACCCGGAAATCAACATTCGTGAAATCACCCAAAAGGGTCGTTTCTATCAGGATGGCAAATGGGTGGAAACAGGCGCATTGGAGATTCATAAGGCTCTCACCTACCCTAACATCGGTCCACGTGAGTCTTATCTGATGTACCATGAAGAGTTGGAATCATTGGTAAAGAATTTTCCTACCATCAAACGTGCTCGTTTTTGGATGACTTTCGGTCAAGAGTATCTGACACATCTCCGCGTGATTCAAGATATAGGCATGGCTCGTATCGATGAGATTGAATATAATGGTGTGAAAATCGTTCCGCTCCAGTTCTTAAAGGCTGTGCTTCCTAATCCACAAGATTTGGGAGAAAACTACGAAGGAGAAACAAGCATCGGTTGTAGAATCCGCGGAATCGGCAAAGACGGCAAGGCGCTTACCTACTACGTTTATAATAATTGTAGCCACCAAGAGGCTTATAAAGAGACGGGGATGCAAGGCGTTAGCTACACGACTGGTGTTCCTGCCATGATTGGCGCCATGATGTTCTGCACAGGAAAATGGAGACGTCCGGGCGTCTGGAACGTCGAGGATTTCGATCCGGATCCGTTCATGGAGCAATTGAACAAGCAAGGACTTCCTTGGCATGAAGTTATGAACGAAGATTTGGAAGTAGATTAATTAATAAAAAAATCATATGAGGGAGAAGAAAAATAATTTCTTCTCCCTTTTTTATATGGGGAAGGGGTCGTGGGAAAATCCCCTAAGAATCACATAAATGCTAATAATCAACTCACTAACTGAATGTGCAGTAAAATCACATGGTTACAGAACACTGCAAACAGGGGGAAAATAGAATTTGCGTAATGTTATACTAATTATATATCTCAACGACCTATAATTGGTAAGATAAGTCTAACATACAACCAAAAAGGCAAGGGGAAATAGAACAAATTTGATGTGTAGGCATGAAAAGTGCATGAAAGAATTTTGGGAGATTACACCAATAGGGGAAGAAGGATAAATAGAGATAAGAAAAGAGGGACGATCATATAAGACCATCCCTCTTTGAAAAATAAATAGTAAAAATTATCTACAGAAATGTTTCGTCACGCACCAAGTGTAACCCAACATAATTTCGTGGGAACCACCATTCTTACGTTGAAACTCAGTCAAGCCCAACTGATAAGCGTAACCGATGTGGAAACCTTTATAACGAATACCGCCCATCGCATAGAATGCCAAAGGTGCAGGATTGAAATCATTGGAATCCAAAGTGTGGCGATAAGACAATTGCAACCAATAAGAAAAATCCTTATTGTCAGGAATTGTCTGCATATACTTTAAATTGATATCCAATTGCCGGCTGTCGTCCACATTCATTTTGAACATAGCGGCAGGCTCCAAAGTAATTTCATTCACCAAGTTGAAGTCATATCCCAAAAAGGCGAATAACGTCAACGGACGTTTGGGCTCTTCAAGGCCCAACTCGATCATTTCGGTCGGGACGAGATCTTTAGCTGAGAAGCCAGCAAAGAAGTTATCCCAAAGGAAGTAAACGCCTGCATTAGCATTAAGATACATACCCTTGTTGGTTCCACCATTTGCGAAAGTCGGTTCTTCAGTAGCATATTGATCGAAGAGATCCTTGTCGAAATTATAGTGGTTCAACATGAGCGAAAGTCCGAATGACAATTGTCTGTCAATCGATTGGTTCTTCATCATGTAATGATTATTCTCAGAAAGAGGAATATGGTAGGCGAAAGTAACCTCACCACCCTGACGGAAAGAGTAACCATTCTTATCATTGTATGCGTAGACACCGATACCGACATTCTTCAAAACACGAGTACGGAAACTCAGAGTCTGAGTCATCGGGTGATCCTCGATACCCATCCATTGAAACTTGCCCGTGAGCATCAAGTGGCTACAACGTTCGGCACCTGCAACCGCAGGATTGACCAAATAGTAGTTGAAATGATACTGGTCACAGACAATATCATCCTGAGCCATAACGGAGAGCCATGAGCAACTCGCAATGGCAATCAACAAAATATCTTTAAAAACTTTTCTCATAAGAAACCTAGAAAAATTCGTAACACAAAAAGGAGGGGTCAAAATCGTTTTTGAAGGATTAATCCTCTAAGAAACGAACTCTATTACCTTTGACGCTCTTAGCGATACGCCAAGAGAGTAAAATTTCGCTTGAGTTAGACGATACGCTTTCTGCGACATCACCCAAGCCCAAATCAAAGGAATAACCCAATCTGAACTTTTTATATTCGAATCCTACAGAAAATTGAAGAACATGAGAAGCGAACAAATCAACACCATTCAAGTCAGGACGATAAGTAACGCCAAACCACAAAAATCTGTTATAGAACATCAGCATATTTAACTCAACACGGTTCATCGTGTTACGATGAGTATAAACCAAAGCAGGAGCGAAATCCAACTTATCGGAAAGAGTCAATAAAGCTCTTGTATAAAAGTTGAATTGGCGACCAGGCATTGAGGTTGTGACTTTGTCTTCATTGAAAAGAAGGTGATTAATAGATGCACCAAACATCAACTTTGGCATAGCCAACTCAAAACCGAAATCCATATCAGGATTAATGCAAGTTACTTTATCACCATAATTAAGCGTTTCACGCTCTAATTCCTGAGGATCCAACCAAATGTTTTTCTCAGGATCAAAATAGTGATACAATATACCAGCAGAAAGACCCATGGAAAGCAACATACTCTCATTCAAGTTGACATGATAAGCATATGCAGCTTTGATATCCATAGTACGGTTTGCGTAACCAATATCGTCATAGGAAGCGGTGAAACCGATACCAGACCGAACAGACTCGAAATAGTTACTCATATTCAAGACACCAGTCTTAGGTGAGTTATCGACACCCATCCATTGCCAACGTCCTATGAGGAACAAATCGACATCATCCGTATTACCTGTTGCGGAAGGGTTGATATTCAATCTCGAAAAAAACTGTTGGGAAAGCATTAAATCACGCTGTGCGAAAGCATTCGCACCCAACATTGCCATCAATAATAAAAATACATACTTTTTCATCATCTAACCTCCCGACATTATTCGTTTAAGATTTTGACATCAACACGACGGTTCTGCTCATGCTCAGGCTCTGTCTGCGCATTTTTGATTACCGTTTCGTGGAAACCACGTCCAACAGCCACCAACTCATTAGCATTCATTCCTCTTTCAATCAAGAGTCGACGCACATAATCAGCACGGTTCTGAGAAAGTTTCATGTTATACTTATCAGAACCACGTTCGTCAGTATGTCCACTAATTTCAAATGTTACACCAGGGAACTCTTTCATGGCGCTGACCAACTCATCCAACTGAACAAAATATTCAGGTTTCATATCATCCTTGTCGAAATCAAAGAAGAAGAGCACCCAATTGAATCCCTTAGGCTCTGTCAAAGTGATTTCTGGAGACAAATCGAAATCCGGTTCAGCACGGAAAGGCATCGGAACGTAAATATCATCCTTACCTTTTCCACCTGTACGATTAGACATGAACATAACCAACTTAGAAGAACCGATAAAGTTATATTCATTAGCACGAGTATTGAACGTAGAGTCCAAATTTACTGGTTTTGTCCAAATGTCTCTTTTCACCTTAACAGAATCTTGTGTCAAAGTATCCCAAACCATGAATTCATGATCCTTTTCATAACGAGACATGTAAATATCCATGCCACCGAAACCACCCGGACGATCAGACATCAAATACATGACAGAATCTCCAACAACAAAAGGATAGTCCTCACGGGATTTACTATTCATCGGGATAACGCTATCTGCTGCATTTACTGGCATTAACCAATCTGCGCCGATTTCCTCTTTGTTCTTAGCTCTATCGATATACCATATATCACGACCTCCGAAACCATGCTCCTTAAAATCAGCGGAGAAATAGATACGAGTACCGTTCTTCGCCAACGTTGGATTGTAGAATCCCGTCACACGATCGTAACGATAAGTCCACCCAGCCATAACAGTTGAGGATCCACGTATTTTCTTTCTAAGCTTATCAAGGCCTTGGATTTTCATCAACTTAGGCTCGCTGAATGAATTGCCTTGAAGAGTCGCCTCATACATATCGGAATTCCCAATCTCGTCGACACGAGCAAAATAGATAGTACGTTTTCTCGGGTCATAAGCGAAAGTACCCATGATACCTAAACCAGTAAGTTCCGGACACGGTTCGATATCGACCAAATCATACATGTTTCCTATAGTTGCAGTATAGGCAGAATCACCTCTAAAAAACGCTACTTTTCCTTCCTTATAGAAGGACATCGGACGTTCTTGTTGAGAAGTACTCGCTTCGGAAGAAAGAATTTCATATCCTTCTGTGTACTCCTCATGAATACCCGAGAAAGCATTCAGCCCACAAAAGGACAACGTCAGGAGAGTTAAAGTCCTTTTCATATCAGTACTCATAAACTTTATTAATTTAATTTTTACTATTTTTCATATACAACCTCAACAGAACCCTTCTCTACTCTACCGTTCTTCATAATGACTTTATAGAAATAGAGACCTGGGTCGACTAATTGTGAAGAATTTCCTTTTTGACCAGTCCATCCATCTTCACCTTCATATATCTTTTGACCGTATCGATCAAATATCATTAAAGTAAATCCACGCATAAAGGTATCATTCATGCCGTCTAACAAATATGGCGTAAATGCGGTTGGCAAATGAACATCCAAAGTTAACGAAGAGCCTGAAGAAGGACATACGCCATCGTAAGCTACCACCGTATACTCAGATGTGGATTTCGGCAAATAAGTAGTAGTATTTTCTGGGGTGACAGCGAAAGACTCTCCGTCACAGAACCACTCGTACCAAGAAGGACTACCTTTAATAGCATCAGCATAAAGAACGATATCTCCACCAATAATTACATTCTCCTTATTCGCATACAATTGAATTTCAGGAGTTTCATGTACAAATACAGAGCCATCTGATTTAGAGGCGGAAGGACATATTTCATCGATTGCCACTACCGTATAGTTCAAATAACCAGTTTCTTTGGCAATATCATAGAAATAAGTCGTTGTATCAGGACGTGGAACAATCTTTTGAATAAGTTCGTCTGTTTTTCCATATACTGAATAATATGAAGGATAACCAGCAATAGGAGTCAAAGCGACCTTTATCGTATCACCGACACAAACCTCTTTCTGATTTTGGATCTCAACAGACATCTCAACAGGGACATGCACTAAGAACGACAATGAAGCGGTTGCAGACGTAAATTTGTCATAACTACAAACACCATCATAAACTCTCACATAATATGAATTGTCAAGAACTGTCGGCTTATAACCTTCCATAAAATAAGACTTCGCACGCGTGTCATTATAAGTAAGAAGTTCGTTAGTTCTAGTACTATACAACTCATACCTGATAGGTTCACCTGTGATAGCCTGAACGTGCAATGACCTTCCTTCGTCCAAAGGATCACAATAGACGAATGTGTCAGCCGTAAACTTCAAACGAAGAGAATCCTGAACAACGAAATCAACAAAGTTAGAAATCACATCCGGACATATACTATCAGAAGAAATGACATAGAACTTATGAGATCCGACCTGATGACGATTTGACTCGTAAATTTTTTGTACATCTTTAGAATCGAGTAAAACACCGTTATCATACCACTTTATCGACTTGATAAATTCTTCTGAAGATGAAGGAACAATAGAATTAACGGAAATTGCGACGTCTGAATTGACACAATACTTATCACGATCACCAGAGAGTGATAAAGTATAAGGATTTTGAATAGAAACGTTTACCTTGTCAGATTCAACCGGTCCACAGACCTCACTATCATCGATTTCAACAAAGAGAGACAAGACATCTCCTGATTGCATATCATTCAAGAAATAATCAGAGAAGAATATAGGCTTAAACATATCAATAGAATCAACATCTACATCATATTCTTTGCCTTTATACAAATATTTGAATTTATAAGTATGAACATAAGCGTCAACAGGATCAATAGAGAGCTGAGATGAAATAGTTCCTCCCTCCGAACATAAATATTGATAGTCAACAGACAAATTCGGAGTAAACTTTTTATTAATCAACAACGTATCCATGAATTCAGCACCGCCGTCTGCCTCATTATAACATACCTCATCATAAGCAGTAACTTTGAAGCTCATGTTATCGGAGACTTCCAACCAACCGACATTAGAGAGATTCAAATCATGAGACTCGGTAATAGTAGATTTTGCAGAAGGGGTTATACGCTCCCAAACATAACGCTTAATAAGGTTGCGTGCATTTGCCGGTTCGGTGACAGCCTCTAATGTGACTGCCTTGTCATCAGCAGGCAAACATATCTTATCAGAAGGATAAGAGAGAGAAAGAGCGAAACGGGTATTGAATTCCACCTTAGTTGATTTAGCGGATTTCACAGTATCCAATTCACACGCCATATCGTAAGCTGCGACAGAGAAATTAGCTGTATATCCGGCCTCAAACACCTCTTTGTAAGTATTCTTATCGAGTACAATGCTATCCGCCTTAGTCGTAGCGAACAACACGCCATTGTCATACCAATAGAACTCTGAAATGTTGTTAAACGCATCAGCAGGGTCAACTATTGCCTTGAGTGTAAACTTAGCATCTTCCAAAGATTCGACGCAATAAGAATTAGGAATATCAGCCAAATTAACATCAAATCCACCGACACGTATCAGTAAACTTACTGTGTCACTCATAGCAGGATCATCACCAGGAGAACAGATATCATCAAAAGATGATACATACAACTGAACATCCTTTCCCTTATAGCCGCTCAAATCAGAATAAGTCAATTCAAGATGATTCGTCTGAGTTGTCTTAACCTTCCACAATGTTTCATCTTTAGACTTGTAATGCCAAATGTACCCATTAATCTGATTCAGCGCGAGAACAGGTTCAACATCAACATTAACCCTAAGCAATACCATTGATGGATCTATACCACTTCCTCTAGGAACACAGACGGAAGAATCATTATAATCAACAATCATCTTGTAAGGAACGTTGAATCTGAAATGGAGACTGTTTTGAGAACGGGAATCTTCGCAGATACTATCCTTAGCGATAACATAAATATCAGCAGACACACCTGCATTAACAAGTTCAGGGAAGTTCTGAGAATTAATCATCAAAACCGAATCTGCCTGAGTTCCATTAAAAATAACTTTATCAACGCCATCAACTACAGCATGCCATTCAAAGACCTTAATCTGTAACATAGAAGAGGCAGGAGTGATATTCGCATATACGATTGCACTATCTTCATATTGACAAGTGGTCAATTTAGTTGATGTTAGATTCACATCATAATCTACACTTGTGGAGATGAGGATAGAGTCTGAAACATCATCACAAATGTCATCTTTAAGAATCAGTTTATAGTAAGAATTACTACTTTCTGTCATAATAAAATTATAAGAAAGACCGCTACCACCTAAGAACTCGCCATCTTTATACCAATTATAAGATTTTATCAGGTTAGAAGCATTAGGGTCATCCAAAGTTGCAGATACTGTCATCTTTTGGCCCAAAGTGACACACTCAATGCCATCACCATTAGGATCTGATAATTTAAACTTATAACCATTTAAATCAACTCTAGCTTCAGGTGAGATATTGTCTGCTTTACAATATTGGTCATATGTCGAGATAGTAAATTGCTTTGTGGTTCCAGGGACAAAATAACTAGAATAATGAGCCTTATCCAAAGCGACATAATAAATACTATCCGAAATATTAGTCGGAATAAACGAAATTGAATCTTTCAGATCATTCAATGAGAAATATGATATGTTCGTTAACGCAGCGGCAGGAGAAATTGAAGCCTTTAAATAAATAGTATCAGCCGAGTTCAAACAAATTTTAGGATTTAAGGCTTCCAAAGTCAAATAGAACTCACCCTCACGGATATCGACGGAAACGCCTGAGTTTGTGTCTTTATTGACAATTGTACCGCATGAATAAGAATCTGTTGAAATCAGATCTACTTTAACACTTTTTCCTGTCCTATTTTTTAAGAAACGATAATTCAACTCGAGTTTAGGCTTTTTGTCGTAAGTTATAGTATCGACAACATCATCACCACCGAAATTCAGTCTCCAATTATAGGCATGTACATTAACTATGGCTTTCGGAGGATAAACCACAGGAGTGAAAGACAAAAGGATAGACTCATCGTCTTGTCCAGGAGTAACACAGACAGGATTCTTACTTGGGTCTATTGATAAAGAATAAGATGCATTTCTGACCTCGAAAGGCACTTCCATAGGTTCTGCAGGCGCACAGAACTGATCACCATCATTATCAACATAAACAAGTAATTTGCCATAAATGACAGCTTCCTGGTCAAGTCCATCCGGATAGAAGACACGGGCGGTATCATTAATGATTACTTCACGACCCTTGATTCCCCAATTCCAAATCAATTTAGCTTCTGGGACATCTTTCCTGATTTGTACGAGAATTGAATCACAGCCACGTGTTGTTGCAGTATCAAATCCAAGATTAACAACATGTTTTGCCAACAAATTAAATGACTGAACATGTTCACAACTACCTTCATCTATAGCGACGAAGAATATTTTAGACATCCCGACAGAATCAGTCGTCGTACTTGGGTTCCAATCACGATCATAAACATGGACATTGTAATTCTTATCAATCACAAAATGGATTTGATCAGAAGAAACTCCCGTAACCTCAGAAGTATCTACCAATAATTCATCCTTTTCATTTGTCCAATACATCTTCCATGTATGATCTTCACGAGACAAATTTCTATATCCCTTGACAGTCACAGTATCTCCGACAACGAAACATACATTCTCAATCGTATCAGGACCCATTGGACCTCCGTAAGTGTTTCTGATGTCAATATTAGACTTGGCAACGAGGAATTCATTACAAATGTCATCAGGAGAGGATGCTACTTCACGAAGTTCATCGATTCCGGCAGCGATGATTACACGATAATCGACATCGCCCACAAAACGAGGATCAGTTACCGAAACTATAGTTTTGGTCTTTTTATAAACAGCCTCATCGCTATAATCCATCATATCCAGCCATTCCTTCTTGTCATTGTCGAAATATTGGAACAAATAGACTGGGTCAGGAATATAATTTCCCTTCTGAGTCGCATACAATTCTACATCACGACCATCACAAACGGTAAGTGAACCGGAAATATCTTCGCCATCCACTTTAGCCACAAGTTCAGCTTTCGGCAAACATACAGAGAACGATATATCATCAATAACCATATCATTACCATTACCAGTCACTCCGTTGTTGTACAGAACGACCCACAATGATTTCACCTTGCTCGATGAGCCCAAATCCACATACCTTTCAACCTTCTTCCATTCCGCCGAACCACCGGAAGGAAGGTCGCCAGAATTGATTTCATCGTTTAATATATGATTCGTTTGAATTCCACCCATCGTTTTATACTCAGCAGGTAATGTTTCTCCGATATCCTCCAACAGCAAAACAGAGACATTAACCGGATTTTTGCCATCCTGTTTTGTTACATTCCTCACATTCATACTGAAAGCGAAACGGTCTGCGGCGCATCCGAGGACGACACGTTGAGCATAAATAGCTGACTTGGACACATTAGTTTGTCCTGAATTCACCATCAACATGGCACCATTCACATTACCTGTCGCATCCGGAATGTCGGCATAATCCTGATGCAAATGTCTATCTACCGAATCAGGGTTCGCCACTATGGCATAATAACCATCCTGGAGGCGGAACGCATTATTATCGATATCTTTACCATCACCCCATCCAGCATACAATGGCAACATCGGGTTGGCTTGCAAGAACAAGTGTCCATCTGTTCCCACAAACTGGTTACTTTTACTTTCCTTGCCATCCTCATTAACCCTTACAAATTCGGAAGCTGGTACCACATGACCATTAGGATCAGGTGCGACAAATTTCTGAATATGATAGGAAGTTGTACCTAAAGAAGTTGTATACAAATCATACCCATTATCTCTACGAGCACTATAATATGCGCTACCATCAGTCTCATGGCCCAATATTTTATCTATATAATCCTCAGAATCATTTGAATTTGAATAATTACCTGCAAAACCAAGAGATCCGCCATTGGACCTTGCCTCAACTCCACCCGGTATACTCATATCATTTACAAACGCATCCTTATCAGACACATAAGTATTCTCATTCACGAAGAAACCGAACGTTTCGTAGAAAAGAACCCTTGTCTGAAGGCCTTCACACAACTCATTTTCCTCGCAATTAGGTAACTCATACAAGAAAGCTGCCGTATATTCATTCTTATACTTAGCGCGATAATAGGTATCTTCCGTCGGATACACAGATAACTTATAACTTTTTTGTCCCTCTATCGTAGTCCAAGTCTCTCCATCTAAAGAAGTTTCCCACTCGAATACCGGATTCTTAATATCCGACACCATCTCATCTCCTACCGCATACAAATAGTTGGAATCCTGCAAACAAGTAGTGATAGGATATAAAGGAGTGATGAAGAACCCGCATCCGTTCATTTTTATCTTGAAAGAACCAGCGAAGAGTCCATCCACATACAAATCATATTGAGTCGTATTGGGGCGGAATGTTAAAGAAGGTGTTGTCGTAACGTAAGCGACAGCACCATTAGCACGCCTCCATTCATATTTAGTACCATCTTTATAAGATGAGGTCAAAGTGATTTCGTCACCTGGACAAATCACTTCTTTATCCGAAGTAATAGTTTCACCGCAATCAGCAAGTGATGCGTATACAATCTGCATTGAATAAGAAACAATTCCAGTAGTGGTAGTATACTTCAAAACCATCTTGACCGAATCTTCAACCAAATAGTCGAATTGATCCATATTCTCATATTCAGGCAACCAATTAGCATCCTTCATGCTTGCCCCGTCAGCAAGTAAACCCCAACTTTTTGAAGCGCCAGCATCTCCATTTTCCACTGAGAATGTGACAGAAGTTCCCTTACAAGCCATTGTTTTGGAAACGGCTATCGTTCCGCTACAAGAGCCATAAGCAGCGTCAACTGAATTCGTTTCCTCGTTATAACTTACGCACAAGAAACCCGTATAACCGGATTTAATCTGAATTTTTACCGCCTTTTCAGGATTAGCATCGTCCTTCAACGTCCAAAGCTCGAACTGGGAATCAGAAGGTTTGTTTCCCGCATTTACAAAATCTGCGGTTTCGAGAATGATTTCTCCATTAAAACCTTTCAATGCGAACTGATAATAATCACCTACCAGCACCTCTTTGCCGCATTCGCCATTCCATGCATTCGTAGACCTAACGCCTGTGATTTGAGACAATGCCGACATGCAGCCCAGTGTCAAAGCCGCAGTCACTAAGAATAGTCTTAGAACTCCCTTTAAAAAGAATGTTGTTTTCATGTTTTTCATGTTCATCGAACTAGTATCTAACGCAAGTTTCAATTACAAATTAATTTACATTCTCAATGTCTTCTAAACAAATTTGTCAAGTATGTTCACACAAAGACGGGCGAATATACAAAAAATTTATACACCAAATCTTATTTGAAGGCAAAAAAATAAAAAATGTTAATTTTTTAAGTGTTAAAGTGTAGGTCAAGACCTCACACAAACGATTATTACCACCCTTCCGTTTCAATCAAAAAGATTGCATAGAATAGAGTTTTTTGTAGAACCCGTCCTTTGCAATCAGTTCAGAATGAGTACCTCGCTCTACGATTTCTCCGTCTTGAAGGACACAGATAAGGTCGGCGTTCTTAATTGTGGACAAGCGGTGAGCAACGACAATGGTTGTTCTATTTTCCATCAAATGATCTAACGCTTCCTGAACCAAAACTTCGGATTCTGTATCCAACGCAGAAGTCGCCTCATCCAAAATCAGAATGGAAGGGTTTCGCAAAATAGCGCGGGCGATACTGATTCTTTGGCGTTGTCCGCCAGATAATCTTCCTCCCTTATCACCGATATTCGTTTGATACCCCTCCTCGGTAGCCATGATGAAATCATGAGCGTTGGCGATTTTCGCAGCCTCAATCACCTGTTCTTCTGTGGCATGGTCTGCTCCAAATATTATGTTGTTATATATTGTATCATTGAATAATATCGCCTCCTGGTTGACATTTCCCATATATGATCGGAGGTCATAAGTCGTCATATTTTTAACATTCACACCATCGATAGTGATTTCTCCCTTGTTCACGTCATAGAATCTTGGAAGAAGGTCAACCATAGTAGATTTCCCGGAGCCAGATTGTCCGACCAAAGCCACAGTCTGTCCTGCCTTAACGGTAAGATTAATATCTTTCAGCACCCAATCGTCAGCATACTTGAACCATACATCCTTGAACGCGATCTCCTTTTCAAACGGTTTAACAGGAAGAGGGTTTGTGACCGCTTTCAGCGGATTAATGGCAGACAAAATCAAGTCAATTCTTTCCAATGAAGCCATACCCTTCTCTACACTATACATCGCCTTGGAAAGGTCTTTGGCAGGATTGATGATACTGTAAAAAATGACAAGATAATAAATGAATTCGGATGCGGAAAGCGTACTGTTGTCGTTTAATATCAAGACACCTCCGAAAAACAGGACGATAGCGATGGTGACCGTACCCAAGAACTCGCTCATCGGATGAGCCAAATTATATCTTCGGTTCATCTTATTGTTCACGACTCTCAAGTGATCGTTCATCGCACGGAAATTACGGGAAACAGCATGTTCGGCATTGAATGCCTTGATGACACGCAAACCGCTTAATGTCTCTTCTATTTGAGAAAGCAATTGTCCGAGTTGGGTTTGGCTCTCCTTAGATTTTCGCTTCAATGACTTCCCCACTCTACCCATTAGGAAGCCCGCAATAGGAAGGACGACCAAGACGAAAAGAGTCAATTTCCAACTTAGCACAAACATTACAGACAAATAGACGATAATCATGATAGGATTTTTCGAGAGGAGTTCAATGGAACTCATAATAGAGACCTCCACTTCGGTGACGTCCCCCATCATTCGCGACATAATATCGCCCTTCTTCTGTTGTTGGAAGAAGCCTAAATGGAGATCCACAATCTTATCATAGAGTTGGTTACGCATATCGCGCACCAAACCAGTTCTCATCGGGATGATGAAATAACTGGCCATATAACCGACACCTGTTTTCAAAAAAGTGAGGACAATCAGCAAGATGCTCAAGAAGAGGAGCGTCTTCATCGGGCCCTCCGCGTCGATATAATTTGAGACCCAACAATAGGCGTTGTTTTTAATGACAGACATGTCCCATGCGAAAGGCATGTATTCATACACCGTATTGTTGGTCTTAAAAAGTATCTCAAGAATGGGAATCAACAATGCGAAAGAGAACAAGCTGAAAAACGTGGAAAGCAGGTTACAGATGATATTGAGAGCAACATAGGACTTATAGGGTCCCACGAAACGCTTCACCAACATCAAAAAAGGGAATCTCACTTTCTTGGCTTCCATCTCCCGCATTCTAACAATTAGATACCGAAGTAATTACGAGGAGAAATGGCGCGAAGCTCAGCCTTAACAGGTTCGCTCACTTCCAATGTCTCGATGAAATCTTTGATGGAAGACTCGGTGATGCCAGCATTGGTTCTTGTCAACGCCTTCAAAGTCTCGTATGGATTAGGATATCCCTCGCGACGAAGAATCGTTTGAATTCCCTCAGCGACGACAGCCCAGCATTTTTCCAAATCAGCATCCAACGCCTTTTCGTTCAGCAAGAGTTTACCAATACCCTTCAAAGAGCTTTGGATGGCTATAATCGTATGTGCAAATGGCACGCCCACGTTTCTCAACACGGTAGAGTCGGTCAAATCACGTTGCAAACGAGAAACCGGCAACTTGATAGAAAGGTGGGAGAATATAGCGTTAGCGATACCCAAGTTACCCTCAGCGTTCTCGAAATCGATAGGGTTCACCTTATGAGGCATTGCGGAAGAACCTACCTCGCCAGCCTTAATCTGCTGCTTGAAATACTCCATGGAAATGTACTGCCAGAAGTCACGATTCATATCAATCATAATCGTATTGATACGCTTCATGCAATCGAAGATAGCGCCCAAATTATCATAATTGGAGATTTGGGTGGTCCATTGTTCACGTCTCAAACCGAGAACTTCGTCTACGAATTTATTACCGAACGCCTTCCAATCGTAGTTTGGATAAGCGACATGATGAGCATTGAAATTACCAGTAGCACCTCCGAACTTAGCGCAGCAAGGCAACGTCTTTAATTGGTCTAATTGAGTCTGCAATCTGCTGACGAACACCATGATTTCCTTACCCAAACGAGTTGGAGACGCTGGTTGACCGTGAGTTTTTGCCAACATCGGAATATCTTTCCACATTTCCGCACGTTGAGCCAATTCAGAAATCAATTTTTCCAAGTTCGGCACATACACATTTTTAAGAGCCTCCTTGATAGAAAGAGGAACTGAAGTATTATTGATATCTTGAGAAGTAAGTCCGAAATGGATAAACTCTTTGAATTGAGACAAGCCAAACGCATCGAACTTCTCTTTCAAGAAGTATTCTACTGCCTTTACGTCATGGTTAGTCACCTTCTCGATGTCCTTGATATGCTGAGCATCCTCCAAAGAGAAGTTTTTGTATATGGAACGCAAGTCGGAGAATTTTGCCTTATCAAAAGACTTAAGGTTGTCCAAAGGCAATTCACAAAGGGCGATGAAATATTCAACTTCCACCAAAACCCTATAACGGATCAATGCAAACTCTGAAAAATACTCGGAAAGTTGGTCCGATTTTGCTCTATATCTTCCATCAACCGGAGATATGGCCGTCAATGCGCTCAATTCCATAATCGTAATATTTAAACTGTCCCGCGAAGATAAGGAAAATTTGGGAATTAAGAGTTAAGATTTAAGAATTAAGAATGATAATCGTCCATAGCTTAATATGGAAATACAAGCAGTAACGAGCTAGCCTTTTGCATAAATAACTTTCTCTCTCATCATTTCTCCAAGGAAACGGTTCAAAAAAAAAGAGGTAAGAACCGAGAAACCTCTTAATTCTTACCTCTTACCTCTTAACTCAAAGTTCAAGACTATCTTGATCTGATAAGCGTAAAGTGTCCGGTGAACTGTTGTCTGATTTCCGGCACATTGATGATATACCAATAATCGGTTGACGGCAAGGCGTTTCCGTTATAGGTACCATCCCAATCTTGTGTATCTCCCTCAAGTTCGGCAACCACTTTACCCGTACGGTCGAAGATCTTCACGGTAGATTTAGGATATGCCTCAAAGATAGGAGCCAAATCCCAAACATCGTGAGCGCTACCTTCTCCCGGAACGAAGTATTCTGGTATCGGCACAGGTGGTTTCGGAACAAAGAATGCGACAATGCCGACACAGCCCATCTCATCACGGGCATAACCTGTATGCATTACATTGAAAGACAAATTCTCAAACAAGTTGTCGCTCTGCCATTCTCTCTGGTCGACCTTATATTCAAATGCGCCGAAACCGCCCGAGGCGACTTCCAACTGGCGGGAAGCGAAGCTGATAGAATCAACATATATATCAGGAGTTAATACCACTTTCACATTAGTGTGATATGAAGCATTTCCACACAAGTCATTAATAATTGTGATTGTATACTCACCGCTCTTTTCAGGAGTGATGATCAAATTCTTTTCTGTTGAGATCTCTTCACCGTCAGGATCCGTCCATGAAAGTTTATCATAATCACCCTCTCCTATCACGGGTTTCAACTCAATACTATTTCCTTCACACACGCGGGCTTCAGCCTCTAACGTCACTTCTGGTAATTGTTGTACTCGGACAACCACTTCGTCAGAAACAGGACAGTAGCCATTGACAGAGACTGTGAACGGATAAGAGGTCGTTTTTTCTGGAGCGACGGTGATTGTTGGAGCGGCAACACCTTGATCACTCCATCTTACCGAAGCATCCGCATCCTCACAAGAAACCTCCGCAGTCACTTCCTCACCCTCACAAGAAACTAAATTTTCAGACTTCGTATATGCCGCCGGCGTATATACCATAACGTCCGCATGATCACTCACTTCCCTCTGTGCGCCATACTCAACTACAGCGACATAAGAAACGGACGCCTCAGGATTTTCTGTCGTCTCGATTCCTGGCGCACTCAACTTCATGGAGTCTGCAGATGATTCAGAAGGAATAGCATACCATGTTAGCTTATAAGCATCCGGATGCAAGAGCCTGCCCGTACCAGTCGTATCGGCGGTTAATGTTACAGATTCGCCCGAGCATATGGTATCGGCGGAAGATGTGATGGCAACCCGTACCTTAGCATCGACAAGCACCTGCAAAGTGGTGATGGTATCGCAATAGCCATCGGCAGAAAGCTTCACTTCGAAGAGTTCGTCTTTGGTCATATTTTCAGCCAAGAAAGGATTTCCTTCACCAGAATGAACATCTCCCGACCAAGCAACATTCGCAGAAGACGGAGCGACATTCGAGATTTGCAAAGAAGGAGAATCTCCATAAGGTGTCTCGACATCAGAAGGAGCGGAGAATCCGACAAACGGTTTCACCAACAAAGTGGCGGAGGTCTTCGCATCATTCGTCTTGGCTAGACAGATTCCGTTGCTCACCTCATAAGTATACTCTCCGCTATTGTCTGCGACGACGGAAGAGAGGGAAAGTTCTGTAGAGCCAACGAATTCACTTAACTCATTGCCATCCTTGAACCACTTAATATAAGACCCCGTCATCGTCGGCTCATAACCGGAAAGCGTCAACTTAGCAGAAGCGGACGAATTCTCACAGATAGTGACATCCAAGAGAGTGAAGTCTGCCGTCAACGTCAACGGATGGGCGGTGACAACGATTGTATCGGAAGTCTCGCACTTATTCACGAAAGAGAGCACATAGGTAGTGCTTACTTCAGGGGTCACCGTAATGCTCTTTCCGGTTCCTATCGCATTTCCGGACAAGTCTGTCCAAGAGAAGTCGGTTCCATCATGGGTGGTAGACAATGTGAGCGATTCGCCGCCACAAATATCGAAGGAACGATTCTCGTCACCATTCACAAACATGGTACCAGTAAGTTCTCCCCTACCGACCAACACCTTCACGGTCGTATCCAACGTACATGCGCCAGCGGTAGCAGTCACCTTATAAGAGCATTCAGTACCGAACACACCCGATTCGTCTTTAGTTAACAACACAGCGTCCGAACCAGTGGCATCACCGCTCCATTCGAAAGTCGGAGTAGTAGTCGAACTCAATGCGGAGGCGGTCAACTGAATATCCCCATTAGGGCAGACACTATTCGGCGCATCCACCTTTAGGTCTTGAAGTTTATCGATAGAGACGTTAATCTCCATAGTATCTGAAGAACAAGTACCGACAATATTAGGTTGTGAGAAAATCGTATAATATGCGTTCGCGTACAATACCGTGCTCTCCTTCACCTTCATGTCGTTCACAGGATTGGTGCAATTCCTATCAGAGAAATAATAGAAACTCAAGGTGGAAGTGTCGACCGTATTCTTCAGATGAACATACTTCGTGAGATCGACCTCTTCGTCGCACGACTGAGGCAACGCATCCATAGTGATTTCAGGATTTGCGTAAACCTCGACCTTCACGTCCGCCTTAGAGCCAATCGTTCCGTCCGCCTTGCGTTTTTGAGCCACTTTATAAATGGTGACACCCACAACATCCGTACTAGGCACAGGCGCTTCCGACAAAGGTTGGGAATAATTATCCACAGGAGAATACCAAACCAATTCATAGTCGGATTCTTTCTCCTTACCATTATTCGTATTAATACTAGTACTATTATCCAAAGAAATCGCTTTGGACATATGGCAATAATTCATTGGGAAAGCGTTAGGTATCAACGAATTGCTAATCGTTACGACAACTGGTACCGTATCGCTCATACAACCGCTCTCCTTGTGGCGTTGACGCACATAATAGACGATAACGCTATCATTATCAGACTTCCAATTAGGGTCGACCTTAGGAGAGAGTTCATCATCTGTAAGTTCATCAGACAAAGATTTATCCGCATACCAAACCAGTTCATAATCTTCGCTATCCATCGTAGTGACCGCACTTGGATCTTTCTTCAGGATAGAAGGGAAGATACCCGTCGCATCCGCCTCGCCTTTGAGGTAGTTGACCGCTCTCGTACCCGTAGGTTCGGGAACGAAGGTTGACTTGACAACCAGTTTCACGGTATCGCTCTCACACTTATGGTCAGCATCAATCTGATAAGATTCCACCACGCCATAAGTGATTGTCTCCACCTGTGTCTGCGCCAAAGGCACACCCGTCACGCTCTTTCCGTCGAGCGACCAAGAGAAGGTGGTCGGCAACAGGGAAGATCCCTTCACCTGCAACTCCTCATACTCCTCACGCCAGCAATACTGTGTTCTATTCATGGAGACGTCAGGAGCAAGTTCAATGACAGAGACCTTCAAAGGCACCTTAGCGCTCTCGTTAGCAGGGTTGCCCACCTCACGTTGGGAGACGTAGTAGAGCGTGTCGCCCGCAATGGAAGTGTTCGGTGTACGTTCCGCTTCCGTTTTCAGTTCATTGCCGGAGGCGTCATAATAGACGAGTTCCCAAGAAGTGGCAGAGCTATTCTCATCCACATTGATTTCCGCACGGATAGGCTCAGCCGTAACGTTCAAGCAATATGTAACGTTTACTGGCGTAGGCACATCCGAACCGGTCACCGTAACGGAGACAGGCACGGTATCGCTGACGCAACCGTTGGATTGGGTACGGTTGACATAATAGACAAGAGAGTTCGTCGGTTTCGCATCCGGAACAGGGACATCTGTCAAAAGCTGGAAGTTCTCATCATACCATAGGTAAGAGTAACCGCTCTCCATCTTCACGACTGAATTATCCTGTTGGATTAAATTCTTTTCGAATACGCCGCTTGCGGAAGTATCGCTCAAGAGATAAGCATAACTACCATTAACAACCGGAGCGTCAATCTTTTTCAATGTGAATTTCAAGTCATAATCATATTCGCTTTCACAACCCTCCTTAGAAATCAAACTGCAGCTATACTTATAGTTCTTCGGTTCAGTAAGCTTATTGATTTCAAGAGAAGTGATAGGGTCACCCAACTCATCCTTCCAATAAACCTTAGTACCCGCACTCTCCAAATCGGAAAGTTTAGTTTCAAGGTCGGTCAAATCAGCGTTACCCGCACAGAACGTTCCCAAAGATTTCAGTTCGATGTAAGGTAAATTAGCCACATAGAGCGACATCACCTCGCTTGGAGAGTAGCAAAGACTATCTTTCGATTTTGGGGAGACGACCATCACGGAGTACTCATGGATACCACCAGAGATGGGTGTATCCTCGAAAGTGTTTTCCGAAAGGGTATCAGAGATAGCCTGACCACCTTCGAAGAATATATACTTAAAGCCAGTCGGAGACACCGTCAGTTTCACAGTCTCACCCGAGCATATCGTATCCGCAGAAAGTTTAAGCATCACATCCGGCAACGGGCACTCATACTCCTCGCCGCAGCCGGAGACAGCCTGCGCCATGATTTCGTTGTGGGCGTGACCGAGGAGTTTAGCCTTCGCTTGGTTGATGATTTTCTCGGAACACTCCACCACCTTACCCTTCCACGTCACCGTGAAGGTATCGCCGAAAGCGATTGGATTATCCGCCAAGCCCGTCCAAACGATAGAGTCACCATCGGTACCCTTGAGCAGTTTACCAGAGCCTGCGGCGGAACCGTTATGGAACGATTGGAACGAAGACTCGTCCACCTCCACTTCCGCAGGCACAAGGTCCACGATAGAGAGATCGTAGGCATAGTCGGTGTGGATGTGGATGTTGGAATATGTATAAATGCCCGAACCCGTCACACCAAATTCCACATGTCCATCTTTAAGTGTACGGACCTCAAAAGTAGCGGAAGCAGATCTTGAAGTATCACGATTCGTCCATACCCGCAAAACGTCATCTCTTAAATCAACACAAAGTTTCGTCGGTCCATCAGCTTTCTTCAAGACCACAGAGTCAACTCTAACATTACCATCATAACAAGAGACGGCTAAGCCCGACCACATATTTAAGAAAACCAATTTTATATCATCCCTAAAAGATATATATCCACTTTGGTCACTAGGGACAGTCATCTGTGTCTCCAAATAAATATTTTTCGCAATTTTTTGGAATTCCGCACTTTGACGTTGATTGACCGAAAGCGTGCCCGATGAGATAGTCGCTCCGCCGGAAAGAGACCAATTACTTGTCACAGAACCAGCATCTTCAAACACAGCGCCATGAGTTTGTTCGTATTTTATTGAATACTCAATGTCATCACCCACTTCATAATTTTCCTTATCAGCCTTTTTAACAAGGGTTGTTGGAACAATAGGGTCAACGACCTTACCACATGTAACCGTAATTTGGGTAGTATCTTCAATCGGAGAATTGTTCACACCCTCAATCCAAGCGTGATTAATTATAGTCTCATCATCAGAGGGACAATCAGCGCCAGAAGGGAATGTAACAATAGCATTATATTTTATGGTTCCCTGATGTTTAACTTGCATTTTAGGGATAAACCACACTATGACATCACGGCCATCACTCGTTTTAGAATTCTTCCATGTAGCGCCATTCTCTTGCAGAGGGCAATCGCCCACAAAAGAGACGAATTCCATTCCAAGAGGCAACGTATCCCTCACATAAACGCTATCGATATCACGTCCTGCCATAGGTCCATTACCCAAAACCCTACGCCACACATAACCATCGTATTCCTCCACCAAAACATTATTGACAACCTTATCAGAAGTTGTACAGCCACACGTTATCCACTTGTTGATAGGCTCCTCTATTGTCACACCATCATCATCCAATCTTTGCCATGCTGGCGATATAGGCAAGAATAGTCCTTCATTAGAATTATCTTCATAGTTACCATAAGACCAATCATCAGTCCATTTATGTGCCTTAGTATAACCTGTATTCACATCTAATTTAGCCATCATTGAAGAAGACGATCCCCTATGTATGGCACAATTGGCTCCGCCACCAGAGGTTTGAGAGGCATCCTCAGATCCCGACCATGAAACATTCATTGATGTTGTCGTATAAACATTAGGGAATTGAATCATAATACGCTGATTCCACTTCTTGCCATCAGGATCTTCTCCTTCTACAATATTTTCGTGCGTGACTGTTAGTAATTTATCAAATCGGCCTCCCGCATTTTTACTAGCCATCCAAACGCCATCGGAACAATTATCCTGGCCACATAAGTCATCCACACTAGAATCAAATGTGTAATAAGAAATTCTATAATTACCTAAGTTAACCAATGGCTCAATCGCATCATTAAACATTCTCATTTTCCAACGTTGGGTAACTCCACTAGTTTCGAACGCCCATGATGAAGTCACACGAGGACGCCCTCCATCAATCCAACCGACCTCGGACGAATTATTGATATGAATGCTGAACGTCGCAATTTGTCCCGGATTGATTTTTTCCCTATCCACACTTTTCGTAATCTCCAAAGAACGTTTCAGAACATCCACACAATTACGCTGCATAGTGGCTGTCTGATAATTCGGATACTCGTTAGTTGTCCATCCCAAACCATTAGAACAAGAGATATCTGCCGTCGTACAATAACGACCAGACGCATTCTTTCCGACCCTAGCCACATACGACACTTGTCCCATAGTCGCTTTCAGATTAGCTTTACTTAGATCCAGTAGATGTCCAGACTCTGTCCCATCACTATGATACCCGCTTACCGCACCTATATTCCAAGTAATGGTATGAGAAGCAGAATTGTAGACACCACCATCAGACACTGAGACCACCTCAAAATCCGATGGCACATTTTCCACAATTACGACATCTTTCGCATCAACAGAACCATAATTACGATAATCCAACAAATAGGTTATCTGATCTCCCGTAAAACAAAAAGTGACACTATCCTTTATGGCTCTATATATCTTCATATTAGGTTTGGGTTCAATAGAACTTGGAGCCGGATAGTTTCCGGACGCAACCATCATACCCATTTGTCTTGCCCAACCATGCATGTAATTACCTTTTTTCCCCACATTGCATTCTTCTCCCACAGGCACATCAATATCCTTCGCATCACCACCAGGGTACCATTTAATGTTGCATTCGCGATAGAGCATTCCCATCAACTCAAAATCTTGAGCGCCAACGGCCGCATAAGTTCCCATACCGGACTGCAAACTCAAAGAGCAGAAAAAGTCTTGTAAACCGACACCCGTATTAGGATCATTCTGCCAACGAATGGTAGCAGGACCGCTATACGGCATATCATGAATGGTACCATAATCTATACAATGTGAGCCTGCGGCAGGATTCCAGTTTGAGGGGTCGTTCATCCATTTGGAAAAACGGACCGCCGCATCATATTCATAAGTATTTCCACCCTCGACCACCTTGTGATTTTCCGGATCCCAACTATAAGAAGGATTGCCGTGCCACATATAATTACAAATAGTTCGCCACGAGCATCTATAATCTTCGCCCAAGTCAAAATTCGAGAATTCCGTTCCTGGTTCCGTCGCAATTCTATCTATGAAAGTGGAATCCGTTTTATTTCCATCTTTATCAAATTCATACGTCCAATACTGGACTCTTTCTCCCGACTGGAATACAGAGACCCATCCGGCAGTTGGTATAGAGTATTGACTCTTCCCGATTAACTGGCCAATCAACCAATCCGAAGAAGCCTCACCCCTTCGAAATTGTTCGATTTCCCACGGATCGCCACCTAACTCCTCAAACAATTCATAAAACTCTCTGAAATAGGAAGGCGCATTATAATCGATATGTTGAGTCGTAGCACTTCCGAATTCCGGAACTAACTGTAGCCCCTTCACGTCAATTTTACTATTTTCGTCACCGGGCAAATTGTATATCTCCTTTGACTCATCAAACACATAAGGATGAGAAGTAGCCCAATTGGTTTGTTCACACCATGTATCCCCTCCCTTCGGATATCCATCCATACCAATCATGCCCGAATTCACACGTAGAGAAACGCCATTTTGGATGTCAGTGGTACGGCAAGTACTTAATGCGACGAGACCTCTGAGCACCTCTATCATAGCCTCCTTATAAGAAATCGGATTTCCACAGTCATCTTTCACCACATTGCCTTGCTCATCCTTCATGAACTCTCCCCACTGTTTATATGCCACGTAAAGAGCCAAAGCGACATCCACGTCTCCATCAGCTGCCGTATTGCCGCCTGCACCTCCTCTATCGCCTAAAGCGAAAGGACCATATCCATAATCCGGTGCATTATCCTTACATCCCATATAAGTTTTCGTCCTACTTCTTTTTTGATCGTGAGTATATATCCAATATCCATTAAACGTCACCTGGTCTGCCATATAAGCACAAGCCAACAAGCCATATCCGTCACCTTCGGTACAATCATACGGTCTACCATTCCCTACTGGTGTCCATATTAGTTTTATTCCATTCCATTCACCCACATATTCAAATTCGTTAGCATGAATTTGATACGCCTCCCTTATATCCCTCTCCATCTCCGCATGGACCACACCTTCGGCATTCTTCGTACCCAAATTGCCCAACCGATGGGAATCGCCGTAGGCATACTCCAAAAACTGAGGGAACGGATAGGCCGGATTACCCGAATTGATGTGTACCGGAACCGCATTAGACACGAGCGTCACCGCCATGAAGAACGACAACGATATGATGAATTTCTTATAAAAACTATAGTGTACCATTTGGTTTAATTTTTAATTTGCCTATTATACAAAATACAAATTGCAAATATAACATTTTCCCATTATGGTTAAAACTATTTAACAATTCAATTTTCACGAATTATTTTCGGAGGGAATTTATAATAAAAAAGAGGGCGAAAACGAGGGGAAAGGGCGTCCACGAAAGAAAAGGGCGTCCACGAGGGGCGCCCCAACGACGGATATCCGAATTCCGCTATATTGGAGAGACTGGGAGAGAAAATATTAAGGGCACCCACAAGGGGTGCCCCTAAACTTACGAATATCTTTTTTAGGCACCCACAAGGGGTGACCCTAAACTTACGAATATCTTTATAGGCACCCACGAGGGGTGACCCTAAACTTACGAATATCTTTTTTAGGCACCCACAAGGGGTGACCCTACTTCACGATTCGGGTCTTGCCGCCTACCACATAGACGCCTGGTGTCAGATCGTCGGTCGCGACGGATTCGAGGACGTGTCTCTTCAACAAGAGTCCCGAGGTGGTATAAACATCCACAAAAGGCTCGTCCGCATTCACGTCCTCCACGCCTACCAACTCCTTATCCGTAATCACGCATGGAGCGGATTGGACATTCTCCTTGTCGCTAACGATTCTACAACCGCTGGCGATGTTCTTGGATTCGCCACCCACATATTTACATTGGTAAGCGATTTTGCCATTATCCCCCACCTTCATATCATTCAAAGAATAGGTCACGATACCTGCATATTCCTTATCGGTCGCCGGCTGGTATTCAGCCTTGACACTTCCATCCGCAAACGCCACGAACTCGAATCCCAACGGAATCGTGTCGGTCACCACCACGCTCTTCATATCCTCGGCATTCACAAACGGACTATTACCCAAAATCTTACGCCACACATAACCGTCGAATTCCTCCACCAAAACATTCTCCGTAAGCTTAGACGCATCGTCGCAAGCCGATTTCAGGAGTTTATCCACCGGTTGCGCCTCAGAAGAGGTTTGGAAGGAAGGCGTCACAGGATAATAATATCCTTTGTCGCTATCAGTAGACAACTTAGAGAAACCAGACTTCCAATCCAACGCTTTCCACGCCCCATCATAAAAGCGAGCCACCACACGCAACGGATACTTAGTTCCATAGCAATTGAACTTAGCGGCGCCCGCCATCTCGTTCAAGTAGTAAGTGGAAGCCGCCAAAGCGTGCGGGAATTGGACTGAGAACTGGTGCGAACCATCCGCAAGCACTTCATCCTTAAAGACGAACTCGTCGGCGTTGGTACCCATCGTCGCTCCATTCTGCGTACCCTCCAACAAATCGAAAGAGCATTGCAATTTAGTAGCGCCCTTAATATCCTTGAACACCGTCACCCTATAATTACCATTATCGATATAAGGCTCCACCGCATCGTGGTATATTTTGAACATCAAGTTGTATTGCTCGTTCTTATCTATATCAGCCACAGCCACATTCACATTCGGACGTCCGCCCGTCAGCCAAGGAATCGTATCGTTGGCGAAATCGACGGAGAAGGTCACCACGTCATCCTTGGAGACCGAAGTCAAGTCCGCCTGTTTGATAACGGAGAGATGAGTCGGAGCGACCTCGATCCTATTCCGTTGCATCGTCGCGGTGACATAGTTAGGATATTCGTCCGTAACGGAGCCCAATCCATTTGCGCAAGAAATCTCAGCAGTCGTTTCATAAGTACCCTTCGCACCATTTTTCGCCACACACTTATAGCTTACCTCACCGATAGTCTTCGACAAGTTAGGCGCAGAGAAATCAATTTCCTCACCAATCAAATCATCACTTTTGAAACCAGCCACTTTATCAAGCTTCCAAGTCACCGTATGGGTAGCGGCGTCATAGACACCCCCATTCGCAGCCTCAACAAAAGCGAAGTCGGCAGGCACCTTCTCCACGATGACACAACCCTCCGCATCCACGGAACCATAGTTACGATAAGACAATAGATAAGTAATCGTGTCGCCCACATGACAATAAGAGACGCTATCCTTGATGGCGCGGTAAATCTTCAAGTTCGGCTGAGCCACCATCGTCGAAGGCGCCGGATAGTTACCCGTCAAAGCCATCAGACCCGTCTGGCGGAACCAACCACTCATATAGTTGGAAATCCATTGACCATCAGTCGTAGTACCTTGAGCGTCCCAATTTTCATAAATCACGGTAAACAAATCGCCCATCAGATCATAATCCTGCGAACCGATCGCGGCAAAAGCGGTAGCGCCCTTCTGCATACCCAAAGCGGAAGAATTTTCCGTAGCCAAAGGCTCGCCCGTCATAGGATCGATCTGCCAGCCCATCATTCTCGGACCCGTATAAGGAATCTTCTTGTCACCCTTTGTATAGCAAGTAGTGCCGGAAGACCAATGGGCCGGGTCCCTCATATAATCGGAGAACTTTTTAGCCGCATCCTCTTCGTAAGAATTAGGAGTCTCCTTCACTTGGTGAGAGACAGGATCCCACGAATAGTCAGGATTTCCATGCCAAACATAATTGCTGATCGTACGCCAAGGGCAACGGTAATCCTCACCGTCCTGGAAATTCGAATAAGTAGTCTGGCTACCGTCACGGCTGCAAGTGTTCCACCCAGCGGTAGGAAGCGAATACTTATTTTTACCGATGATATCGCCGATCAACCAATCGGAAGAAGCCTCTCCCCTACGATATTGTTCAGCTTCCCACTCGGCGGTTGCGCCGATCTCCTCCTTCAGCGAAAGAAGCAAATCATGGAACTCACGGAAATAAGCGGGAGCGCAATAGTCGACATGCTGTTGTTCGCCGCCGTCATGGGCGAAGAGCGGATAGACCTGCACACCGTCGACCGTGATATAATTTTCTTTCTGCAAAGCCCAATCAGTCAACTCCTGCCAAGTGTCACCGCCACGCATGTAGCCGTCCAGACCAATCAGACCCGTATTGACGCGGGCAGGATTTTTCCCTTTATCGTCAGGCACATCCTTCATGGCGACAAGGCCACGCACCACATTGATCATCTCCTGCTTATAGCTGATAGGGTTTCCGCAAGCGTCGAGCACCTTCTCTCCCTTATCGTCGAGCATGAACTCACCCCACTGCATGTAAGCCACATACAAAGCGAGCGCCACATCCACATCACCGTCCGCAGCCGTGTTTCCACCCTCCTTACCATCGCTGATGGCGAAGTTTCCAAACTCATAATTCGGAGCGTTGTCAGTGCAATCCATATAACGTTTCGTTCTGACACGACGCTTATCGTGCGTGCACATCCAATAACCGTCGAAAGTCACCTTATCCGCCATATAAGCGGCGGCGAGCAACGCATAACCATCGCCCTCCGAGCAGTCATAAGCCGCTTTATAAGGCGTCCAGATATATTTTATTCCCTCATGTTCATCACCCGTATACTCAAACTCGTTAGCATGCTGCTGGTAAGCGGTGCGGATGAGTTGCTCCATCTCGACATGGGAGAGACCCTCAGGCATCTTCGTGCCCAAGTTGCCACCGCAAGCATACTCCAGAAACTGCGGGAACGGATAAGCCGGGTTACCCGAATTGATATGGACGGGAACGGCCGCAAAAGCGGAGAGCGTACCCAAAGCCACGCCGGAAAGGAAGGCGAAGCACTTTTTAGGAGAAAATCTATTCTTCATAATTCCAAAATTTATTTCAACAGATAAGGCGGTTTGTCAATGAATCCACCGATTATTTAGCACACCGCTTAAATTTCACATTGGAGATTTAAGCAAGTTTTTCAAATCTAACGCAATAAAAAAATCGATTCCGGACCCATATTGAACAAGAGGTCCAAGACGCTCATATCGGGCATGAAACCGAACTTTTGGTCGAACACCTGATAATAGGGAGCAAGAGGGACGTCAGCCACCCGTTTCGGAGAGAAACGCTCACGAAGATCAGCCACATCGATAGGATCCGCCACATAATCATCCGTCAAAGAGATTTCCGTCTTGATTCCGAGATTCTTCATCAGAACAGACATCAGTTCCATATTCAAATCCAACAAAAACTCGGTTTTGTGGGTATAGAAAGGCTCGAAATCGTCCCTATAATATTCAAAAAAGGGTGAAGAATTATAGGCGGAAGCGATAGCCCGCCAATGGATTTGCTGCCAATTCTCCACGTAAGAAATCCGCAAATCCTTCACCATCATCTTATCGCCCGTTTTCAGCACAGGCACCGAAAGGTCCATCACCCCATTGGAAGTCATAATCCTGCATCGGTTTCGGTAAGTCTGCTTGTGGTAATGGTCGAACCGCTCTATCGAAGCATGTTCGGCGGAGGATAAAGCCCTAAAGTAAGAGACCGGACCCAGATAAGCGGAAGAGAGCAAAGTACCACCATTCATAAGCCATCATCTCTTATTGTCGTCCTTCCTTTTTTTTATCTTCAAATCAGAAGGTCTCTGATTGGACAAAGGAGTTGCAGTCACATTCCAATCTTCGACAGCATCCCAATTGGCGCGAAGTTTCAAACTCTTAGGGAAATAATAGACCTGTTCAGGCAACAAATGCTCGTTATATTTTCCGGTATCCCACACCCCATTATGGTTCGTGTCCACAACCAAACGCACATAATAGTTATTAGGTTTCACGTTCACGAACGACGCCTTACCATCTTTCAAAGGGACGCTATAGACAGGAGAATCGGTCACGTTAAGCAACTCAACAAACGCATCGTCCGTCACACCGCTGACATTCAATGTGAGTTTCGCATATTCAGCCTCGGTCATGACCCTAAAATTAATGACCTCCCTATTGTTATGATTACCATAATAATCATATGCGCAAGCAGAATCAATCGCTAGCGCATAAGTACTATCAGGTTTCAATTCCGGCGAAGAAATGATATAAGTGCAACATTTGCTCACGTCCGCACTCTTAGCCACAGAGATGGGGAGGTCACTCTTAGTAGTATCCTTTCCCCCATAGAGGTGGATTTTCTTTTCATCCAAAGATGACAATGGTGACTTCCATGTCAAACTTGGCAACTCATTAATTTCCAACATAGTATATTTGTCGAGCTGCAAGACGTTCGTCCGTTCCAACCTACGTTTTCTCTTTTCATATTTTTTCTTCTTCGCCTCCAATTCCAAAGCTGTTTTCCTCTCGTTCTTCACATAAGAAGGGGTAAGGGCTGCCAAAAGCGTATCGGTATGCGGCACTAAAGCACCTGCAGAATCGGTTGCCAGATAACTGACAGAGAGTCGGATGGTATCTTTCTTGAAAAGCATACTATCCTTAATCCAAAACGAAACCGTGTCGCACATTTTATTCGGGACAGGGATAAACCAATCGGAAACGGACGTATCCACCAGCTGTACAGTTGGCATTGAAGATTCCATCTTTTCCATAAAAATGGAGAAGGAGAATCGATCGGCACGTTCCAATTTGTCGAATCTCTGATAGTTGATTTTTTCGTTATAGAGGCGTAACACTACGTCTTTAGGCTCATACTCCCTTATTTGGTATCTGATGATTGTATCAATCTTCATAGAATCGCCATAGACGGTATCGATCCTTTCGGTCACAGTGACGGAAGGGATCTCCAACGCAGACTCCTGCACAGCGACTCCCTCCGAAGACTGATCGAAGAAATAGTTGTGGTTCATATCCTCCAATGCGAAAATTCTATACTTTTTCGCCGCCAAACCACGTATGATAAAATTACCTGAAGCGTTCGTCTTGCCGACACGTTCAAATGGTTTGGTGGTAAAAGAGGAATCCGCCTCATCGCTATAAACACCTACCCAAACATCCTCCAAAGGTGCCAGATCGGAAGCGTTCAAGACAATTCCGGAAAGACACAATGTATCCAAATGGTCACCAGTGGAAAAAGAGTAGAGATAATTGTCCACACGGTTATTCTCCGTATAGTCCCCGATAGCGTTACCGAAGTCGAAAGTATAGGTGACATCTTTCTTGAGAGAGTCACGCAACTCCACCACGATTTTTTTTCCTATCGCCTTAGCGGATGGGTTGTACTTTTGTGGAGGGGAAACGATAAGATTCTTCGCAGGTTCATTCAATTGCAAGTATTCGTTGAAAACGATTTCCACACGTGAAGTATTCACACCTAAAGCACCGTTTTCAGGCGTGGTGTAACTTAATTTCGGCGGAATCACATCCTCTTTTCCTCCTGTCGGGCCTTGCGCCATATTAGCACATGCGCCCAAGACTATGAGCGTCAGTGCCGCTAATATCAAATGCGATAAATTCTTCTTTGCCATTTTATATAGAAATGACGCAAAGATAGTAAAGATAATTAAGAATTAAGATTTATGAATTAAGAATTATAATGGTCCGTTTTAGGAACAAGGCATGCCTTGTCCCTAAATCACCGGACCGTTATTATTTTTTTATGATTTTCGTCACCACCGACGAACCGTCGTTCATGTTCACACGCAAGAAATAGGTACCAGAAGCGAAGCTGGAAAGATTCACGCATAAATCATTAGAAGAAGTCACCTCCACTCCAAGCATATCTGTCACAACAAGAGAAGAAATGTTTGTTTCGTCAAGACAAACGACATCCTCCGTGGGGTTCGGATAAGGCGTCAGAGAGGAAACGCGAGAAGCGTTCATCGGAGAGAGGCTAACATAGCCCTTCTTACGAATCAATAAATAATCGACGAAAGCGTCACTTTGACCACGGTCAGTCTCCATGAGCAGTTGTATATCATAAACACCCGGAGTACTGACAGCTAGCTCCTTAACAATATCCATAGGCTCAGGCGAAGACCACTCATAGGTGGCAGACTCCGAACCGACACTCATCGTGACGGAAGCTGAGGTCGACGCATCAGCACACCCCCTCAAGACGAACTCATAGGTGCCCGCCTGCTGGAATTCGACAGATGCGGAGGTTAAATCATTATTAGCATAATAAGCCATGCCAGAGAATTGTTCGTCGTATGTTTTACAATACTCGCCTTCCACCATAGGCATCTCCTCCGCCTCGATTTTCAAATAGTTGCCGTCGAAAGAGAAATCAGGTTCCGCCGGAGTTGGAGGCGTCACCGAGCCCGGATCCACATTCAAATGTTTCAACATCTCCTCGGCGTAGCGTTCTCCCAACGTGCGGTAACTAGCGGAAGAGAAATGCAAACCGTCACCTTTGTTGCCAAGACCTTGTGCGGAGATCACGTATGCCGTCGGAATCGTATTAGGCACCTTATCGATGATGCTGTTCATACCGCCACATTGTCCGCCTTGTTCGGAACGCACTACCTCACCCACAAGGAGAGGGACGTCCTGAGCGTTCAGACCTAAGTCCTTCAGCATATCCTCATAAATAGTCTTCACACGGTTCGGCCAATTCTGCTGACCGCTATTGGTCTCGCCCTGATGGAGCAAGATTCCCTTAATCACGCCCACCTTTTGGGCTTCCTTCGCCATGTCGATCAAACGGCCGTAAGGGTTGCCTCCATAAGATTGAATCGTGCTCTGCATATAAGAATCCGGGCGATAACTCTGATAATTGTTCTTTTCGAACAATTGGATGTCGCATCCCGCAATTGCGACCACGACTACGCCCACACGGATTCCCTCCGGCAAATTTTTCACCAATGTACGTCCGAAATAATCGACAGGACCGAGATGTTGTCCGCTACAACACGAAAGAGGCGGCACCGCATCATACCATTGTCCCTTTTTCCTACTTCCGCAATTGTCATAAGAGCAGAGCACCTGAAACCGTTTATCGACAGACCTATCTTGGCTCTCGATATTACCTTGGCCCTCCATGTTGGACTGACCGAAACATAAATAGATGTGGAAATTCGGATCCGCAGCGGCGAATCCCTCCATAAACGCTCCCATCAGCATACAACATACTGAAAGGAAAAATAACCTTGTGTTTTTCATTCCTTTAAACTATTATATTGAAAACTTATAGCCAACTCACATTCAAGACATTATCGCATCTTGAACAAAATTTCACAACCATCCCGTTCAACACGGGCGCTTACATTTTTATAACTTTTAGATGCGCAAATATACATGAAATTTACTTTACACACATAGAGGAAATGATTTTTTTTGATTGATGAAAAACAATTCACATAAGATATGCCATAATCGAGTAGGAATAATTTGCGGCTTACCCTTCTAATTTTTTTATTTCCCAATTATCCATTATATTTGTGTCGAATTTACATTTTTGTTTGACGATTATTAATCATGTGGAAAGATTTCTTTTTTTTCTCGAAAGGAGAGCGGAACGGATTGGTCATCCTCTCCTGCCTAATATTGCTCATGTTCATCATCAACCTCTGCATACCCACACAAGGTCGATGCCAGCAAGCGGAAGCGTTCCACCAAAGGGAAGCGGACAGTCTCGTGACACAAACATCCGACTCGCTTCTTCTTCACAGAGGCTACGTTTCGAGCACTTGGGGGAAAGAAAAGAATATGAGGAAAGAGTACGACAAAGAGACGGCGAATCATGAAGGAACAGCTATTACCAAGGTTCGTCAAAAATGGCAAAGGGGACAAAATCGGGAGAAGGATGACGACTACGAATCTTTACGTATAGAGTTGAACAGTGCGGACACGACCGAACTGAAAAAGCTGAGGGGCATAGGAAGCAAACTCTCGCAAAGAATCGTCAAGTACCGGAACAAAATAGGAGGATACCATTCAGTAGAAGAGCTCAAAGCGATTTACGGTTTGCAGGAAGAAACATACCAACAAATCGCACCGCACTTATGGATAGACACGAGCGTTTTCTATCCAAGAGCAGGGAAGGAAGGGAAATCAGGAAATCAGGAAAGCGTCTCGTCGTCGGGCGGCAGCGACAAGTCTTCGTCATAATCGTCGGCAATATAAATCTGGTCGTCATGCTGCTGCACGATCGCATGTTGGAAGGTTTCTTCGTTTCCATGGAGAAACTCTTCCCATAACTTCTCGAGTTTTCTAGCTTGTTCAGGAGAGAGCACCATGCCCGAATGACCTCTTTCCCACTCAAAATCAGGAATCTTTTCCGAAAGGGTCTGTGTGGTAAGAATAGGCAACGTGTCAGGATTGAGCATCACGTCAGGTTCGAAATTCACATAATAGGTCTCACGTCCCTTTCCACTCCAGTCTTCGCCTTTATAAGGTTCACCTACGACATAGCCCGAAGCCACTATACCACTCTGTCCATAGCCCAATTTCACCCAAAAGACACGATCTCCATCGTGGATTTTATCATGTTCGAACACACTCCAATCAAAGTCCACATCGAGTCCGTTGGAGAGATTCGCCTGCCTCAAATCCATCAGATAAGAAAACATCTCATACGAAGAAAAAGACGGATTCCATTTTAATATGACTACATTACCCATGGCGAACATTATTTAAATTAGACAAACAATAAAAAGAGACATATCGTCCGACATGATAAATATACTCAAAACACTCTACTTTTCTTCCATTCCTCGATGGATTTTTCATACTCACGCACTTTTTTCGCGTTTTTATGTTTGCGGAACCATTCGGAGACACGCACCCTCTCTTTGAAAGTGGCTCCATTATCCAAGATGGTACGGGTTCCGTTTTTCTTCACAATCGAGACTTTATCGTAGAGTTGAACATCAGAGCCGAAAGCCTCCAACGACAAAGTGTCCTGCGAAATCGATATACGTTGGAAATAGCGGTCGTCCGTTCCCCACTTCTCCACGTCACCATGGAAACTGAGCGGATAATCCTTCCGTGAGCAATAAGAGACCAGACGCAGCGGCTCGGAATCGTCCTCCTCGGAACGATTCACATGGAAACGAGCGTAAGCGTGCTCGTGGCCTTGCAGGACTAGGTCCACACCCGCATCACGCACCAAATCATCGAACATAAAACGCACAAATAGATTGTTAGCCGCCCCCCTAATGGAAATGAGAGGATGGTGCAACACAACGATTTTCCACTTCTCCTCGCACTGAGAAAGCTGTTCTTTCAACCAAGCACGTTGCGAAAAAAGTTTCCAGAAATCCTTATTGGAATCAAGCAAAAAGAATCGGGCGTCTCCCCGCTTGAAAGAGAAGAGAGCGTTATCCGTAGGAGAGTCCAGATTAAAATAAGGGAAGAACAGAGAGAAACGCAATTCCAATTTACGGACGATTCCCTTCAGATATTCATGGTTACCCGGCACCGCCACGACAGGTGTTGTTCGGCAGAAAGGAGAGAGAGAGCCGAAAACCTTTCCCCAGTATTGGTCCATCGGGCGTTCGATCAGGTCTCCGCCAAAAAGCATGAAAGAAACATTGGAGTTCGCCCCCATTACTTTAGGCATCAAGGAATCGAAGCCAGTCTCGTCCATATCATCTTGGATATCACCGAAATAGAGGAAAGAAAACCTTTCGGAGCAGTCAGACATATGGAAAGAGAACCAATCCGTCGTGTCCGCACCGACACGTACTCTATAACTATAAGACGAACCGATTTTCAAGGAATCCATCAGCGCTGAAAAATAAGCGCCAACACCAGAGCGGGAACGGAACTTGGTCCCCTGCGTAGTAATTGTAAGTGTATCGGTTCCATCAAGTTCAGCATAATCGACATAACCCGGTTGAGCGATGGAATCATATTGCCAAGAGAGATATCTGGAGTTTTCATTCGGACCGGCAGTAAGCATAATGCGGTCAGGATGGTGTTGGATATCATATTCCGGCTCAGACGGATTACCGAACCAAGTGTTCCATCGGTTCACACAAAGGATAACGATGGCTACCAACAAAATTCCAAAGAATATCTTCTTCTTCATCCGCTTAATAGCCTAATATTTTAAGCATTGACTTAAAGCTTTGCTCCTTAGCGAACAACTTAGTATAATACTCACCATTCTCGTCCACATCGACCACGACCATTTTAGGAGCCGGGAGCAAGCAGTGTTGGATGCCTCCGTAACCGCTCAAAGCCTCTTGGTAAGCTCCCATGTGGAAGAAACCGATGAACTGTTCCCTACCCTGTTGCATCTTCGGCAAGAAGATAGCATTGGAGTGAACCTCCGCATTATAGAAGTCCTCGCTATCGCAAGTCAGACCGCCCAAATGCACCCGTTCGTACTCTTGATCCCAGTTATTAATCGCCAAGAACGGGAAGCGTTGGTTCAATCCCCAAGTATCAGGCATGGTATTGATGAAAGAGCTGTCAATCATATTCCACAACTCACGGTCGTTCTGTTGCTTTTGGTTGACGATGGAGTAGAGCATCGCACCGCTTTCGCCCACAGTATAAGAACCGAACTCGGTGAAGATGCGAGGCTCAGGCACACCTTGTTGCACGCAAGTATTCTTGATTTGCGCCACAATCTCCTCTGCCATGTATTCGTAATCGTAGGAGAAATCCATATGGGAATGAATCGGGAAGCCGCCGCCAATGTTCAAGCTATCCAAGTCAGGACAAATCTTACGCAGTTCGCAATAGAGGTTGATGCCCTTGCTCAACTCATTCCAATAATAAGAAGTATCCTTAATACCAGTGTTCACGAAGAAGTGAAGCATCTTCAGTTTCACCTGCTTGTTTTTACTGATTTTTTCTTTATAATAAGGAATGATGTCGGTAAAGCGGATACCTAAACGGGAGGTATAGAAATCGAACTTAGGCTCCTCTTCGGTAGCGATGCGGATGCCGACATTCAATGGTTTGTCGAAATCGTGGAGGAGCATATCCAATTCATCCTTATTGTCTAAGATAGGGATCACATTGGTGAATCCTTTATTGATAATATATTGGATATTTTCAATGTACTGAGGCACCTTAAATCCGTTGCAGATGATGTACTTATCCTTAGAGAGGTGTCCGGACTCCTCCAAGCATTCCAATAAGTTCACATCATAGGAAGAGGAAATCTCCACATTCACATCATGTTTCAACACTTCCTCCATCACAAAAGAGAAATGGGAGCTCTTCGTACAGAAGCAATAATTATAGTCAGCCTGATAATCCACTTTCGCCATTGCCACGTTAAAAAGACGTCTAACATGCTGGATATTCATGGCGATTTTTGGCAGATAGGAGATACGCAAAGGTGTTCCATATTGTTTGATGATGTCCATCAAAGGAACTTTATACCAGTAAAGTTGGTTGTCATTCACGCTGAACTCCTCGTTAGGGAACTCAAAAGATTGCTCAATTAAATCAATGTACTTGTTTTTCATTTTTCCAATAAAAAATTAATCCGCAACTAATAAATAGAACAAAACTCTCCAATCCGACTCACTCGGATTGCTGAAATTCATACAATCCGACGAATATGGATGCAAAAATACAAAAGATTTACAATCTTATATATTTACGACGAACAATTTATTAGGGAGAAGGAAAAACAATCGGGAACAATTGACAAAATGTCTATCACCTGCAGGTCATGGGTAAGCACAAGGCTTGACATGGGGCTGTATCGCCGGTTTGTTGGCAAAACTACATGGGCAAGCACAAGGCTTGTTATGGGGCTGTATCGCCGGTTTGTTGGCAAAACCACATGGGCAAGCACAAGGCTTGTTATGGGGCTGTATCGCCGATTTGTTGGAAAAACTACATGGGCAAGCACAAGGCTTGTTATGGGGCTGTATCGTCGGTTTGTTGGGAAAACCACATGGGCAAGCACAAGGCTTGCCCCTACTTAATTCTAAAATTCTTTGTCTATTTCACAAATATTTACGAAAATTGCAGAACGTTCGGTTACAAACAAATAAGCATATATTTATTATACATACACTTTTTACTTTTACGTTCTAATATCATTTGAAATGAAAATCAGACAATTAATCGCATTATCAGCACTGTCAATAACGACTGCCTACGCGCAAGATGTCATCGTGTTGGACAATTTCGAGAGCAACCCCAACTCATGGGAGGCCATCAGCGGAGCAACGTGTGAAGTGGTGGACAACCCGTCACCTGACGGCGTAAACAAATCTTCCAAAGTATTAAAATGTGTGAGAGCGGTAGACTCGGACAACTGGGCGGGCGTCATCCTTCGTGGCGCTTACTCCCTAACCATCGGGCCCGATGACGACAAATACTCTTACGCCACCGTAAAATACCTCAAACAGACAACAGGAGACGTCTCCTTCAAAATCGAGTCCGGTCCCGACGACGAGACCTACGAAGCCAACCTCCCTTACATGGGCGGAGATGGATGGACCACCGTCACCTTCGATTTGAGGGAAGCTTTAGCCGGAACTTACAAGGACTTCTTCGTCATGTTAGACAGAGAGGATGAAATCAACGACGACATCACCATCTACATCGACGACATCACCCTTTTAAAGAGTTTGAATTCAAGCGGAAACACGAGTCAAAACTCCAAAATTCAAAGAGGGACAGGAGAGGTGGACGGATACCATCTAGTTTGGGAAGACCTATTCGACGACGGACAAATCGGTAGAGAATGGAACATCGAAGACAATGTGCCAGTCTACAACAACGAACTGCAGAACTACACTCGGAACAACGTCTCCGAAGGCCTTGACGAAAACGGGAACGGATGTCTCATCATCACCGCAAAGAAAGGTCAAAGCGGAAGCAAGCAATGTTCATCCGGTCGGTTGAACACATGCGGGAAAATGACGGTTTGCCACGGGAAAATCGAGGCAAGCATTCGTCTGCCTAAGACAGCGAACGGTCTGTGGCCAGCCTTTTGGATGATGGGAGACAACACAAGCCAATGGCCTGCCAACGGCGAGATAGACATTTTGGAGATGGGTAACAATGAAGCATACAGCAGAGGTGTGCAAGACCGTTATTTCAACGGAGCCTGCCACTGGGGTCCATCTTCTAACGCGCAGAAAATGAGCACGCAAAACGTCACTTGGGACTACTCTTTG
>CALCUH010000187.1 GCA_937907165.1 uncultured Bacteroidales bacterium
AAATAAAACGAAATTATTAAATTCCATTATATGCAGGATAAAATCATAGTTCTGGACTTCGGTGGTCAGTACGCCCACTTGATAGCAAACAGAGTACGCCGTCTAGGTGTGTTTACAGAGATATTGCCTCCTACTGCCTCAGTTGAGGAGTTTGCAGGAGCAACAGGTATCATCTATAGTGGTGGACCATCAAGCGTCTACGCTGAGGATGCTCCTGATTACAACCCTGAGATTCTGAATATCCCTGTGCCTAAGTTGGGTATCTGCTACGGCCACCAGCTGATGGCTTCCCAATTGGGTGGAACGGTTCGTCCGGGTAAGGTGAAGGAGTATGGTATCTCCGACCTCTTGTTAAAAGAGCCTCAACATCCTTTGTTGAAGGGCATTCCTGCCTCTTCCCCGATGTGGATGAGCCACGGCGACGCTGTGGAGAAGTTGCCTGAGGGCTATAAGATCATCGCTTCCACGAAAGATTGTGACATCGCCGCTGTCGCTCTTGACAGCCGCAAGATATACGGAATCCAATTCCACCCTGAGGTGACCCATAGCAAGTTCGGTATGAAGATTTTGGATAACTTCATCGACATCTGCGGATGCGAACGTGCTTGGAACATGAAGAGCTACATGCCTCTGATCTCAGAGAAAATCAAGCGTGAGGTGGGTGACCGCAAGGTCTTCTTGCTCGTTTCCGGCGGTGTGGACAGTACCGTCGCTTTCGTGTTGCTGAACCGTGTGTTGGGCACCGACCGTGTGATGGGTCTTCATATCGATAACGGTATGATGCGTATGGACGAGTCCGCTAAAATCATCGATTTCCTCAAGGCTGAAGGTATGAACAATCTTCGCGTGGTCGACGCTACCAACTCGTTCTTGGGCAGATTGGAAGGCATCACGGCGCCTGAGCAGAAACGTAAGATCATCGGCGCCACTTTCTTGGTGGTGAAGGATGAGGAGATGAAGAAATTGAATCTTGATCCGAAAGAGTGGATGATCGCGCAAGGTACGATCTATCCTGATACGATCGAAAGTGGTGGTACCAAGAACGCTGATTTGATCAAGACGCACCATAACCGTGTGAAGGAGGTGATGGATTTGATGGCGCAAGGTCTTCTTTTGGAGCCATTGGCTGACCTTTATAAGGATGAGGTCCGTATGTTGGGTGAGGAGTTGGGTATTCCTCATAATCTGGTGTGGAGACATCCATTCCCAGGTCCGGGTCTTGGCGTTCGTCTGCTCTGCACCGACGGTAAGGGTGAGTTCGCGAAGATGGAAGAGGTGCCAGGCTTGGCTGAATATTTGAAAGAAAACAACATCGAGGGAAAGATCCTTCCGATTAAGAGTGTGGGCGTTCAAGGTGACGGACGTACCTACGCGCAACCGTTCTTGTTGACCACGAAGAACCTCAACTGGAAGCAGTGTGAGAAGTTCTCCACCGAGTTGGTGAACCGTTTCAAGGTGATCAATCGTGTGATTTGGCAAGTAGGTAGCGTTTCGGAAGAGCAACCTAAGTTGATCGCTCAATATGCTACGAAAGATAAGTTCGACGTGTTGCGTAAGTTTGATAACATCTGTACGGAGTTCTTGCAGGAGAATAATTTGTACGAATCCATTTGGCAGATGCCGGTCGTTTCTGTTCCGTTGACAGTAGCCGACAAGCCATGTATCGTGATGCGTCCGGTGAACAGTTCCGAGGCGATGACCGCCAACTTCGCGGAGATCGACCAGAAGTTGCTCGAAGGCCTTTGGGGCAGATTCGTGGCAGAGGGTGCAGGCTCTTTGTGGTACGACGTGACGCACAAACCACCGGGAACGATCGAGTGGGAGTAATCTTATGAAATAAAAATGAATGAATTGGAGGCACTCAAACGGGTGCCTCTAATGTTATAGAATGGTGATGTGATTGACTATATTTGTAGATGTATACGAGGAGGTGCGGGCGTATAAGAAGGATAAAAGGCTCCGTCAATGATGGTTGACATTGTCTTGAAAAAATACTATTTTTGTGTTTGCTAATATATCAACATCAGATTATCATTGAGCTGAACTGTTGCTTATATGAAAATGTAATTTTTATGTCGAATTCAGATTTTTGAGCACATATTGATGCGATTATTGCTGCATGATTCACGTCTGAGGGTCTGATAATGTTGGACGATTATGCAGACAAATTCACATGCGGAAAGCTTTTATATAAACGATTTTCACCGTCAGAACAGCATGGCTGCTCAGCGGGAGGTTATGTACATGTCATTGCATCCTTACTCGCGGGAGCAAATGTTGCGACAAATTCAGTTGCTGAAGGAGTCGACGATTTCAAAAAACAGTGCCAACGAGCAGAGACGCAAGCAAGAAGTATAGAGGAATGGTCTCGTAAGGTTGGCTGCTGGATAGATAATGTGGATGAAACGCTATGCTCAACTTTGGGCGAACAATTGACGGAAGGTGGAGAGGCTCATGTGTACAAACATGGGGATTCATTGGTGAAATCAATAGGACTTGATTATTTCATAGAACCTGTCTTGGCGTTGGATCGAATATCTCTTCATAATACTTAGAAGCTGTTTAAATTTTAATGAAATATTTTGTTAAGCATCAGAAAACAGAAGGC